>JBPCRG010000626.1:0-4059 GCA_050997095.1 Thermomicrobiales bacterium
CGGCAGCCCCCACTCCAGCTCTTGGCGGCGCTGCTCGTCTCCCCGCCCCGTCGGAATCTCCGCCTCGCGGTAGAGCATTCGCGTGCCGTGCAGCAGATTCCGATCCATGACGCGTCCTTTCGATTCGTGACGATGGCGTTATGTCGATTCAAGCGAAGCCCGAAGGCGCAGTCGAGAATTCTTTCGTCGACTCCCGCCATTCCGCATTGTGACAGGTGCCAGGCTCAGGTTTTCCCCGTTCGGCTCCCGGCGATCTCGTCGACCGCGCCCGGATTCTCCAGCGCCGTCAGATCGCCCGGCGGCTGGCCCAGGTACGTCGCGCGGATCACCCGGCGCATGATCTTGGCGTTCCTCGTCTTCGGCAGATCCGTGACGAGATGCACCCGTCCGGGACGCAATGCGGAACCCAATCGCCGCCCGATCGTCTGCCGGACGGCCTCGGCAAGCTCGTCGGTCGCCTGATGACCGGGCCTCGGCACGGCGAAGACGACGACCGTCTCCCCCGTGATCTCGTGGGGCACGCCGATCGCCGCGGCCTCCTGCACCGCCGGATGGGCCACCGCCGCCGACTCGACCTCGGCCGGTCCGATCCGCTTCCCCGCGACCTTCAGCGTGTCGTCGGACCGGCCGCGGATGAACCAGAAGCCGTCGGCATCGACCTCCGCCCAGTCGCCATGGACCCAGGTGTCGGGGAATCGCGCCCAATACGCGTCGAGATAGCGGTCCGGGTCCTGCCAGAATCCCCGGGTCATCCCCACCCATGGCTGGCGCACGACCAATTCGCCGACGACGCCGCGCACGCTGGCGCCCGCGTCGTCGACCACATCCGCCGCCATCCCCGGCACCGGGCCGGTGAACGAGCGCGGCTTGATCGGCAGCATCGTGAAACCGCTGACGATGCCGCCGCCGGTCTCGGTCCCGCCCGAGTAGTTGACGATCGGGCAGCGCCCGCCGCCGACCTCGTCGAAATACCACCACCATGGCGACGGGTTCCACGTCTCGCCGGTCGAGCCAAGCACCCGCAGCGAGGAGAGATTCCGCTTCCGGACCCACTCCGTCCCCCGGGACATCAGCGAGCGGATCGCGGTCGGCGCGACGCCAAGCACGGACACGCCGTGGGTCTCGACCAGCGACCAGAGCCTGTCCGGCTCGGGGTGGTCGGGCGTGCCCTCGAAGAGTAGCAGCGTCGCCCCGAGCATCAGCCCCCCGCCGATCTCCCAGGGGCCCATCATCCAGCCGAGATCGGTCAGCCAGAAGAGCGTGTCCTCGGGGTGAAGGTCGAAGCAGAACGCGAGATCGTGCGCCGCCTTGATCGGGAAACCCGCGTGGACATGGACCGCGCCCTTCGGCCGCCCCGTCGTCCCGGAGGTGTGGATGATCATGTAGGGGTCGTCGCCGTTCGTCGCATCGGTCAGGCACGTGGACGATTGCTCGGCGATCGCATCATGCCACCAGAGGTCGCGTCCGGGTCGCCAGGCGACCTCCTCGCCGGTCCGGCGGACGACGATGCAGCGGGCGACCTCCGGCGCCGCGGCCATCGCCGCGTCGGCGACGGGCTTCATCCGCACGACCGACCCCCGCCGTCTGAAGCCGTCGGCGGTGATCAGCAGCGTCGCGCCGCTGTCGCGGAGCCGTGAGGCGACGGCCTCCTCCCCGTACCCGGAGAACATCGGCGTGTAGATCGCCCCGATCTTGCCGCAGGCGAGCACCGCGACGACCGTCTCGGTGATCATCGGCAGGAAGATGCCGACCCTGTCCCCCTTGGCAACCCCGAGCGCGCGCAACGCGTTCGCGAAGCGGTTCGTCTCGGCCAGCAGCTGGCGATACGTGAGCGACCGGACCTCTCCGTCGTCGCCCTCCCAGATGAAGGCCAGCTGGTTTCGCCGCTCCCCCTCGCCGTGGCGATCAACCGCGTTCGCAACGTAGTTGAACCCGCCGCCGGTGAACCATTCCGCCCACGGCGCCCCGTTGCGCAGATCGAGCGCCGCCGTGTACGGCCGAGCCCAGTCCAGCCCCAAATGCTCGACCGCGGCCGCCCAATACCGCCCGGGATCCGCCGCGGCCCACGTCAGAAGCTCGGCGTACGCATCGACGCCGACGTCGCGCATGAACGCGAGCAGACGGCTGCGCCGCAGGTAGTCGGCGTTCGGCTCCCACGCCACCCCGTCGTCGATGCGCGCGGGGGGCGCCGCGAGGGCGGCGGTGTCACTCAAAGCTCGCTCATCTCTACGCCCGACGCCGCGGACGGTCGGCGGGTCGGCGATGTCCTCTCACCTGTCGGCATGCCGCGATTGTTGCCGGACCGCCCGGGAAAGGTCAAGCGCCGCGCCTTCGGCAAGGCTCGGCGGCGGGGTATGGCACAATCGGGAGAACGGAGGGCCGACCATGGCGCGCTGGAGATTTTGGGAGAAAGAGAAGCACGCCGACCCCGGGCCTCCTCCCGCCGAACCCCCGCAATTCAAGATCCGCCCCCGCACCGACCTCAATCCATCCGCCGCCGCGTCCGATCCGGCGCTCGCCGCGGCCCATGACCGGCTGGTCAAACGGCGGGCCGGAATCCTCCTCGACGTCGAGCAGACCGAAGCGGCGACCCGTCCCGACAATCCCTGGCTCGATCGCGTGCGCGAGATCGACGACGCCCTCGCCGCGGTCGCCCGCGAGCAGGCGGCGGTCTCCGCGGAACCCCGGTCGGCGGGAGCCCCGATCCCGGCGACGCCGATCGACGACATCCGCGTCGCCACGACGGCCCCGCCGAGCGTCGGCTTCCGGATCGGGCCGGAGGCGTTCGTCTTCGAGGAGGACCTCGACTGGTCCGAGCGCGGTTTCCAACTCGCGCGCAGCGACCTCCAGCTCCGCTCCGGATCGGTCGCCAATCTGCCCCTCGCGATCCTGCCGCCGTCCGAACGCGAGGCGGCGGCGTCCCACCTCGCCAACAGCCTCTTCGTTTTCGCCAGCGACATGCTGGACCGCGCGCTCTCGGACCGTGCGCTGCCCGAGCGAGCGACCCTCGCCGATCTCGCCGTCCCCTCCCAGAATCACGGCGGGTGGCTGGATTGGCACGGCGCATCGCCCGAGCATCATCGCCGCGAGCGGCTCCGGCAAGAACTGGAGGTGGAGGCCGAACGGCTGCGCACCGAGCGCGCGCGCGAACTCGAGGAGCGGGCCCGATGGGCCGACCGTCTGCCCATCGCGCGCCGCCGATTGGCGGACGTCGACGCGGAGTTGGCGAAGCTGGGGGCGACGCCATGAGCATCGAAGGCTTTTTGAACGGGAATCCCGTGCTCGGCGTGCTGCTGCTGGCGGTCCTTGCCACTCTGGCGCTGCGCAACCCGGCGATCATTCGCGAGATCACCGGCGGGCAGACGGTGTTTTGGCGCCTCCTGACCCGGCTCGCGCTCCTCTCCACCGTCGCCTTCGTCGTTTGGACGTCCGCGTTCGACAACTGGCGGCAGTTCGTGGGCATCCCGTACCGCGCGTCGAGATCGTTCCCCTCGGAACGGATCGAATACGACGTGCCGGGCCATTCCGTCCGGGTGGTGACGGTCGTGCTGCTCTCCCTCTCCCTGATCTTTGTCGCCGCCCTTTTTGCCCGGTACGTCGGCGGCTACGTGCTCCAGCCGATCGTCTTCGTCCTCGGGGCAGGGTTCTGGCTGCCGCTCTTCGTCATCCGCCAGCGTCTGGGCATCGACCTCGCGATGGGCGTCGGCTCGGACGCGACGACCTTCACGGACGTCCTCGGGTATGGCGCGTTCCTCGCGGTCGCCTGGTGCTTCGACTTCGCGCTGATCGCCACCTCATTCCTGTCGCTCGTCGGGCTCACCGCGATCCCGGTCACCCTCCTGCTGGACCTCTTCAAGCTGCGCCGAATCAGACCGGTGGGCGACGCCTCCACCTTCTACGCATCCATGGGCGACCGCGCGCGCTCGATCAACAAGCCACCACGGTGACGCAGAGGCGCCGGATGTCGACTCGCCAAGCCTGACGACGCGCTGGCCCCATGTCGGCCGCGATGCTGCCCATAAGTCTCCTCCGGAATTCCTCCATTCGTCGTCCTGACGT
>JBPCRG010000655.1:0-4663 GCA_050997095.1 Thermomicrobiales bacterium
CGCCCCCACTGCCCCAAGCCCGACCCCGCCGGCCGACACCGCGCCCAGGCGGCGCAGGGCCGCCCGCCGCGAAAGACGGTGCGGGAGCGCGCGGGCCAGCATCGACGACCGGCGCGCGTCCATGGCGGTCACGGGGCCATCGGCGCGATGTTCTGGTTGGAGCGGAAGCGGTTGGCCGGGTCGTAGGCGCCCTTCAGGGCGGCGAGCCGGCCGTGGTTGGGGCCGTAGGCGGCCCGGACGCGGTCCTCGCCCTCCGCGTCGGCGTCGCCCAAGTAGTTGACGTAGACCCCCCCGGCCAGAAACGGGCGCAGCGCCGTCCAGAGATCGCGCGCCCAAGCGACGTTGGCGGCGTCCCCGGCCGGATCGTCCCACGCCGAGAGGATGACCACGTTGTACGGCGCGGACCGGTGGGGAAAGGCGGTCGCGTCCGCCCCGACCCGGCCGACGGCCCCCCCGAGCTGCTCGACGAGCACCGTGGCGGAGGGCGACGGCGCCCGCGCGAAGCCCTCGACCAGGAGGTCGATCGCCGCGTCCTCCAGCCCCGGCAGGAATCCCGACTTCCAGTAGTTGCGCCGCCCGGCCGGAAAGGCGGCGTCGAAGATCGTCTGGAGCGCGTGGTAGGGCATCGGCCCGACCAGGTCGACCGCCGGCGGCCCGAACGCGCGCAGCGCCGCCACCGCCGCCTCGCCGGCCGCCGTCGGTCCCACATAGGCGGGCAGGAGCGCGGCGAGCCGCGCGCCGTCGGGCGACGTCAGCAGGGCGGCGTGGCAGATCAGCGCCTCCGGCAGCGTCGGCGCGACATCGCGGTAGAAGCGCAGGGCCTCGTGCGCGGCGGCCAGCGGGTGGAAGAGCGGGCCGGCGATGAGCGTCGGCCCGACCTCGTGAAGGCGAAACTCAAATGAGGTGACGACCCCGAAGTTGCCGCCGCCGCCACGCAGCCCCCAGAAGAGGTCGGCGTGCGCGGTCGGGCCGGCGGTGAGGAACCGGCCGTCGGCGGTGACGACGTCGGCGGAGAGCAGGTTGTCGCAGGCCAGGCCGTGGGCGCGCATCAGCCAGCCCAGACCGCCGCCGAGGGTGAGCCCGCCGACCCCGGTCGCCCACACCTTCCCGCTGGTCGTCGCCAGCCCGACCGCCTGCGTCTCGTGGTCGAGCTCGGCCCATGTCGCGCCGCCCTCGACGCGGACGGCGCGGATGCCCTTCATCGGCGAGAGGTCGACCACGAGCGCGCCGTCCGCGACCGCGGCGCGGGCGAAGGCGAGGGCGGCGACCACGTCGGCGACCCCGGCGCAGCGCACGACGAGGGCCGGGCGGCGGTCGATCATCGCGTTCCAGACCGCGCGCGCCTCGTCGTAGCCGGCGTCGTGCGGACGGATGAGCGCGCCCCGCAGCGAGACCGCGAAGGCGCGGAGCGCCGCCTCGTCGAGGTCGACGGCGGCATCGGCGGGCGCAAGCTGGGTGACCACGGGGCACCTCCTTCGTCGCGGGGCGGGTCGGCATTGAGTCTTCTCGGTCGCCCCACTCTACGCCAAATATTTTTGTTGTCAAGCAGACTGGGCGCGTCAATCCGCATCGACTGTCGAGCGTGCTCGGGAGGCGTCGCAGAAATGGCCGTTTTCAATACAACCTTAAAACATTGCCGAGATCAAGATTCAACTGGATTTGCAAGTCTCGAAACTCGTTTCAAATATCCATGTCTCTCGAGCTAATCTCGGCTAAAGAATTGAGACAGGATCATCTCCCATCACCGAGCGCAATCACTTTGAGGTTGCGAATCGCAAGCTGCGCGCCGCCGTCAAAAAAAACGCCAACGGCTCCTCCTGATAGAAATCTATTGTCAGTGGTTTGAGCAACGACATTGCCGTCGACCAAAAACGTCACCGTATCTGCTTTAACCTCAATCCGAAACGTATGCCACTCCTGGCCCGGATCGAAGGCGATGGATGAGAGAAAATCGCTGTTGCTTGTCGCGTCGTAGAACGGGTTTGCACCGGGGGTGATTCCCGCGATCAGGTTGTATCGGCTTATGCCGGCCCAGTAGCCATTTCCTGGATTGCTCAGATCTGCCCGAGCGACAAGACCTGCTCCTCCAGCCCCACCGAGAAATTGAATGTCGGCTTGCACCGCATAGTTCGCTGTATCTCCTGGAACAAAAGGAGCCTCAAGTCAGGTGTTGTAGTCGCCATTCGTCCCGTCATTGACCAATGTCCCGTTTAGATATTTCCAGTCTGACGAGAGACTCCACTTCTCAAATCCCGTCTTCCCACTGCTGTGAAGAACATCTCCGGCTTTGGGCATTGGAGTCGGCGTGTTCGTGGGAGTATCAGTCGCCGTTGGGGTCTCGGTTGGCGTCGGGATTGGTGTCGCGGTAATAGGCGCGATCCAGAAAGTAGGCGGGCATGGCGGAGCTTGCGGCAGATGATCGGGACGGCGGCCAACCGGACGAACCCCAGGCGGCGACCGGCGCGTTTCTCCCGCCGCGTCGGGACCCGGCGGAAGCGATCGGACCGACCATGCGCGACCCCGACCGCCCGGCGGCGCGGCGGCGCGGCGGGTGGCGGTCCGGATGACCCGGTGGCGGCAGGGGCGCGGCCGCGCCCGCCGTGGGCGGGATGCGCGGGGTGAAGCCGCCTGCGGCGGCCGCCGCGCGGCAGATCGCGTGGTCGCGGCCACGGTCCAGGACCAGGCGCGGCGGATCGGTCGGGTTCGGCCCGGCCGACGCGGCGTCCAAGAGCCCGGCAAGCTGCGTCATGTCGTGCCGATTCGCGCCGCTGACGACGACGGCAAGGGGGGTCCCGCGGCCCTCGGTCAAGAGGTGGCGTTCGGCGCCGGGTTTGCCGCGGTCGGTGGGGCTGCGCCCCGTCGCCCACGGTTCGCCGGGCCCCCTCTTTTGCCGCACGGGGCCTTCACGATGCACCCGTCGGCGGCCACCCACGTCCGGTCCGGCCCCGATTCGGAGTCGTGCGCCGCCGGAGCCGCCGCCCACGCCCGTTCCGACGCCCCGCTCCCGATCCACTCCGTGAAGCGCAGATGGACGGTGGACTCGGGGCCAAACGCGCGCGGCAGGGCCGCCCGCCTGCTTCCCGTGCGGGCGGGCCGGATCAGCCCGTCGAAGATGGCGCGGTCGTCGCGGCGCGGCCGGCCCGGCTTCGTGCGCGGCTTGCCGACCCGCAGGACCGGCTCCAGCGTCGCCCAAAACGCATCGTCGACCCGCCAGATCGTCGGGTCGTCGGTGTCGGACGCCACCGGCGCGGCGGGAAAACGTGTGTCCATCGGTCAACGCCACCACTCGACCGTGCGTTCTGGATAGCGTCTTAGACGGTCGGCGGCGGGACGAACGCCCGGATCGGCGGCAGCGCCGCGTTCCAGCGCTCGACCTCGATCAAGGCGTGCTGGCCCGCGCAGCCCTGGGCGAGGCGCGACGTGCCCTTGTCCAGCGTCAGGGTGTTCGGGTTGCCGTGGACGCACATGCTGGCCGGGTCGGCGGGGTCCAGCGGGTCGTACCAGGCGCCCGTCGAGAGCTGGACGACGCCGGGGCGCACGTCCGCGCTCACCACCGCGCCGGCGAGGCAGTGGCCGCGGTCGTTGAAGAGGCGGACCACGTCGCCGTCGGCGATCCCGCGGCTCCGGGCGTCCTCCGGGTGCAGCCGCGCCGGCTCCCGGCCCTGGACCTTCGACCCTTGGCTGAACGCGCCCGCGTCCAGCTGGCTGTGCAGGCGCGTCCGCGGGTTGTTGGCGACGAGCTGGAGCGGGAAGCGCGAAGCCTGCGCCGACCCCAGCCACTCGGCCGGCTCCAGCCACGCCGGGTGGCCGGGGCAGTCGTCGTAGCCGAAGCCCGCGATCGTCTCCGAGTAGAGCTCGATCCGGCCGCTCGGCGTCGCCAGCGGCGCGGCCTCGGGGTCGGCGCGGAAGGCCCCGAACATGGTCAGCCGCTCGTCGGTGTACGGCAGCTCGAGATAGCCCCCCGCCCAGAAGTCGTCGAACGGCGGCAGATCCGGCGCGATCTCCGCGACCCGCCGGCGCCAGCCGCCGTAGAGGTGGCGCAGCCATTCCTCGGCGCTGCGGCCCTCGGTGAATGCCGCCTCCACCCCCAGCTCCGCCGCCAGATCGCCGAAGATCCTGTATTCGTTCCGGGCTTGGGCGTAGGGCGGGACCGCCGCCTTCATCGCGATCAGGCAGGAGTCGTTGCCGGCCGCCCCGATGTCGTCGCGCTCCAGCGAGACGGTCGTCGGAAGCACGATGTCGGCGTGCCGGGCCGTCGCGGTCCAGTAGGGCTCGTTGAGCACGATCGTCTCGGGCCGGGCGAAGGCGCGGCGCAGGTGGCCGAGATCCTGATGGTGGTGGAAGGGGTTGCCGCCGCTCCAGTAGACCAGCTTGATCTCCGGGTACGCGAGGCGGCGCCCGTCGTAGTCGAACGGCCCGCCGGGGTGGAGCAGCATGTCGGAGACCCGCGCCACGGGGATGAACGCCGCGACGGGGTTGCGCCCCTGCGGGAAGACGGGCACGCCGAACTTGAGCGGCGGCTCGCCGACGTTGGCCATCGAGCCGTAGCCGAACCCGTAGCCTCCCCCGGGCAGCCCGATCTGCCCGAGCATCGCCGCCAGCGCCAGCCCCATCCACGGCGGCTGCTCGCCATGGTCGCTGCGCTGAAGCGACCAGCTGACGT
>JBPCRG010000656.1:0-3842 GCA_050997095.1 Thermomicrobiales bacterium
GCCGCCGGAATCTCCAGCGCCGCCCTGGCCCCCGTCGCCGGAGCCGTTCCCGCCTCCGCCGCCGTGATCGTCGATGGCGTCGTGGCCGCTTCCGTCGTCGCCGCCCTTGTCGTGCCGCTGAAGCGACGGACCGTGCGTCCCACCCAAAGCGGGCTCGGCCGCTCCGCCCGAGCCCAAGCCGATTCCGAGCGCACAGGCGAGACTCAAGCCCACCGCCGCCAATTGTCGTGACGTTTTCAACGTGATCCCCTCCGCGATTGCCGACACCGCCCGCGCGAGAGTCGGCGTCCATCCAGTAGAACGGACATCCCCGATCGGGAACATCCGCCGACGGTATTGACCGCCCGAGACCATCCTCCCGGGCGACCGTCTGAGTATCCTACGCGGCCGCTTGCCGAGTGGATGGCGCGGTCGCACCCCCCAAAGGTCCCTGGCGCCTCGCGGAGAAGCGCCAGCCCGGCATTTGTCCAAGCTCGCGTTCGCCACTTCCCAATCCGACTCCCGCGGGGTCGGCGCCGAGTATCATCCGACTCGTGAATGGGGCCGCGGACCCATCCTGTCGGTGGGAGCGCGCGGGCGATCGCGACGAGGAGCGGACGTGAATCTTTCCGGCAAGGTGGCGATGGTGACCGGCGCGGCGAACGGCATCGGCCGGGCGATCGTCGAGCGGTTCCTCGCCGAGGGCATGCTGGTCGCCGGATTCGATCGCGAGGGCGACGCGCTGCACGCGCTCGCGGCGGAGTTCGGGTCGGACGGCAGGGCCGCCCGACTGCTGCCGCTGGTCGGCGACATCTCCGTGCGGGCCGAGGCCGCGGCGGCGGTCGCGGCCTGCGTCGAGTGGTTCGGCCGCATCGACATCCTGGCCGCGAACGCCGCGATCGCCGACGGGCAGCCATTCCTGGAGATCGAGGAGAAGAGCTGGCGCCGCGTGATCGACGTCAACGTGAACGGCACCTTCTTCTGCGTGCAGGAGGCGGCCAAGGCGATGGCGGCGAGCGGCGGTGGCGCGATCGTCGTCACCTCTTCGACCAACGCCTGGTACGTCGAGTCGAATCTGGCCCACTACAACGCCTCCAAGGGCGCGGTCGTCGCCCTGCTGCGGTCGGCGGCGCTCGATCTGGCGAAGCACGGGATCCGGGTCAACGGGGTCGAGCCGAGCATGGTCAACACCCGCGTCGCGTTCATCACGCAGGATCCGGTGGGCGGGCCGGAATACCTGAAGCGGGTGCCGCTGGGCCGGTTCGCGGAGCCGGCGGAGATCGCGAACGCGGTGACCTTCCTCGCCTCGTCGGAGGCGTCGTACATCACGGGCCACGTGATCGTGCTGGACGGGGGCCTGACCCTGGGCATCGACATGCCGCTTCCGGTCGCTCCCCTCCCGGGCTCGGTGCGATAGGCGGCGCCGTGATGAGGGGAGGGCGCGGTCTGCACATCGGGGTCACCCGGCGACGACTGCTCGGGGGCGGGGCCGCGCTCGCCGGAGGCGCGTTCGCCGCCGACGGTCTGCTGCGGCGCGGACGCGGCGCGGCAGACGGCGCGAAGACCCTCCGCCTCCTCTGCTGGGGCGGGTATGCCGACGACCGCGTGACCGCGGCATTCCGCGAGGCGACGGGGTTTGCGATCCAGGCCGACTACATCGGCGCCAACGACGAGATCTTCACGTTCCTCCGGGCCGGCGGGATCGGCAGATACGACATCGTCACCCCGGCGAACGGCGTCGTGCAGGACTTGATCGCCGTCGAGTTGATCCAGCCGCTGGACACGGGCCGGCTGACAGGGATTGAGGGACTGTTCCCCCGGTTCCAGCGGCCCGAGTGGGCGATGTCCGGTGGGCGGATGTTCGCGGCGCCGCTGCTTTGGGGCACCACCCCGATGGTCTACGCGGCGGACAGGCTCTCCGCCCCGCCTGCGGCCTGGACCGATCTGTTCGAGCCCAAATACGCCGGCAAGGTCATCCTCACCGACGACGGAGTCGGCAATCTGCTGATTTGGAACCGGGCGCTCGGTGCTCCGGATCCGGCCCGGGTCACGATCGCCCAGCTCAACCGCACGATCGGGTCGCTCTCCCGGTTGAAGCTCGATCAGGCGATCGACTACACGGGCAACATGGGGTCGATCGCCTCCCAACTCGCGAACGGGCGGGCGTGGATCTCGACGACGGGTTGGGAGTCGCTGCCGGCGTTCGACCAGGCGAAAAAAGCCGACCTCCGGCTGGCCCGCCCCGCCCCCGGCGACTTCAGCTTCTGCGACAGCCTCTGCATCCCGATCCAGGCCCCGCATCCCGAGGCGGCGCACGCGTTCATCAACCACATGCGGACCGCCGAGGCGCAGTCGCTGTTGATCAACCTGCTGCAGCGGGGGACCGTGGTGGAGGCGGCCGTGGCCAAGCTCTCCCCGCGGGTGCGCGCGATCCATGCCTACGACGATCTCGACACGGTCTTCGCCACGTCGCCGCTGGTCGGGTTCCCTCCGGTGCGGGACGGCAACGACGGCATCGCCACCTATGTCGACTGGGTGAACGGCTGGGAGCAGGTGCGCAACACCGGGATGCGCCGCCTCGTCACCCCAACCGCCACCGTCGCGAGGACCCCCGTCGCGGCCCGGACGCCGACGCCGATCGCGCGGGACGGCACCACGGCGGCCGCGACCGAGACGACGGGGAGTTGATGCCCGATCCGCGGCCCGGAATCCCGATGGAGGAT
Organism: Thermomicrobiales bacterium; assembly: GCA_050997095.1. GTDB lineage: Bacteria > Chloroflexota > Chloroflexia > Thermomicrobiales > UBA6265 > JBPCRG01. The sequence goes on from JBPCRG010000656.1 coordinate 2,703, forward strand.
CGAATGGAGCATGACGCCGATGGGAGGCGGCCGTCCCCGGCGTTCGCCGAGACGGCGCTGCCGGAGCGGTTCGACGCCCTTGCCCCGGACGGATCCGAGATCCGGCTGCTCTGCCGCCTGCCGAGCGGGAGCATGGCCCACGGGACGCTGCCGCCGGGCGCGGTCTCGCTGGCGGTGACCCACCGCACGGTGGCGGAGATCTGGTTCGTCACCGGCGGCGCGGCCGAGGTGTGGCGGAAAGACGGCGGCGAGGAGCGCGTCGTCGCGGTCGCCCCCGGCGACTCGCTGACGATCCCGCTGGGCGTCCATTTCCAATTCCGCACCGTCGGCGCATCGCCGTTCACCTTCATCATGTGCACCATGCCCCCGTGGCCCGGCGAGGACGAGGCGATCCGGGTGGAGGGGTGTTGGGGGGAGAGATAAGAGATAAGATGTGAGAGATAACGGCGAAGCGTCATCGGCTCGTCGCGTGCTCCTTATCTCTTATTTCTTGCATCTCATCTCTCATCGGAGTTTTGGACGACAGCATGGAATCTGCACACCAGGCGGGGGCGGGGCCGAATCCTTTGTGCGAGGTCGGCAAGACGCACCCGCGCGACAAGCACCGGATGCGTCCCGTCGAGGGGCATCCCGGCGTCTGGGAATGCGTGAAGCACGGCATCTTCGCCACGGTGCTTGCGGACGATGCGGCCGACTCGTACGAGCGGGGGGACGCGTTCCCGATGCACGACGGGACCGAGGGCGTGGCCGGCCGCTCCGGCGACGAGCGGCCCGGCGGCGTGATCTTCTACTACCGCGCGCAGACATAGGCTCCGGAGGGCGGCCCCTGAAGTTCTGCGCCGAATCCACCCACCGGATTTGGAATGGGCTGACGTCGGCGGAGGGAGTCGAGCGCAGCGTCCGCCTCGCCGTCGCCGCGGACGAGGCGGGGTTCGATTCGCGGTGGCTGAGCGAGGACCCCGACGGCTGGGACGCCTCCGCCACGCTCTGCGCGCTGGCAATGCGGACCACGGCGATTCGCCTCGGCCCGGGAGTGACGAGCCCCTATCTGCGCCATCCCAACCTGATCGCCGCATCGGTGGCCACGCTCGACCGCCTGAGCGGCGGGCGCGCCTTCCTCGGTCTCGGCAGGGGCCAGGC
>JBPCRG010000035.1:0-3771 GCA_050997095.1 Thermomicrobiales bacterium
GTCGGCGGCCGAGGCGGAGGACGCCGCGCAGGACGCGATGATCAAGGCCTATGTGGCGCTCCCACGTTTCCGGGACGGCGCTCCCTTCCGCCCGTGGCTGCTGACGATCGTCGCCAACGAGGCCCGCAACCGGCGCAAGGCGACCGCGCGCCACCCCGCCTTGTCGCTGGATGCCGCCGCCGTCCGTCCCGCCGTGTCCGGAACCGACCCGCCGGAAACCGCGGCGATCGTGCGCGCGCACGACGACACGCTGATCCGCGCGGTCAACGGGCTGGGCGGCGACGACCGCCGCGTGATCGCGTTCCGCTATTTTCTGGATCTGTCGGAAGCGGAGATGGCCGAGGCGCTGGGAGTGGCGAGGGGCACGGTCAAATCGCGCCTGTCGCGGGCGCTGGGTCGGGTTCGCGCGCTGCTGGCGGCGGAAGGAGGCGGCGATGTCTGAGCCAACCACCCAGCCGCCAGCCGACCTCGAGCGGGCGCTGCGGGAGATGGCCCCGGCGGTCGGGTTCCCGCGGACGCCCGATCTCGCCTCGGCAGTCCGGACGCGGATCGCGGCTCCCGGTGACGACCGCAGTCGCTCAAACTTGCGACGGTTCCCCCTTGGCCGGGCGCTCGCGGTCGCCGCGGTGCTGGCGCTCTTCGCCGCGGCGCTCGTCGTCGCGCCCGGCTTCCGCTCCGCCGTGGCGGACCGGCTGGACGTCCACGGGATCACGATCAGCTTCGATGACTCCTCGCCAACCCCGGTGGCGTCCCCCGTTCCGACGGCCGCAGACGCCGCGACGGCGGTCGGCCAGTCGCTCCTGCTGGGAGCCAAGACGTCGCTCGCCGACGCCGCCCGGCGCAGCGGGTTCGCGGTCGGGGTGCCGGCCCTGCCGTCGCTCGGACCGCCCGACGAGGTCTACCTGCGCCCCCTTCCCGACGGAGCCAAGATGGTGTCGTTCATCTACAGCCCTGCTCCCGGGCTGCCGGAGACGAAGGAGACGGGCGTTGGCGCGCTGCTCATGCAATTCCCGTCCGCCACCGACCTGACCTACATGCTGAAGAGCCTCTACGGGGACGGCCGGATGTCCGAGGCGAATCTGGGCGACCATTCGGGATATTGGATCGAGGGCACGTCAACCTTGACGCTGCTGACGGACCCGTCGGCGAACTGCTGCGACGGCCGGACCCGCCCCTCCGCCAACGTCCTGCTTTGGGAGACCGGCGGCGTCACGTATCGGCTGGAGTCATCGCTTACGGAGGCCGCGGCGCTTGCCATCGCCCGATCGGTCGGGCCTTCGATCTCCGCGAGGCCCTTCGGCCGCACTCCCTGAACGTTATCGAAGCCTGAGAGAACACGTGCCCGATGACCGGGAGGCCTCTTGACTTTCATCGGCTCTGCCATATGATCGACGCGAGAGGCACGGACGGACTTAAAGTTTGAATGGGATCCGGGAAAAGATGCGTCCAACGAAGCTGAGCATGGCCTCGCCTTTTCCATTGCGGTGACTGTCTACAAAGACCCGCACCACCTCGAAGAGGACAGCACCAGACCCGAGCACGGCGAGCGCCGAATCAAGGCGGTCGGAATGGGCGGCGAGGCCGTGATCGCCGTCGTCCTCACCGATCGAGGGGACGTCCGGCGGATCATCACAGCCCGGAGGGCGCGGAGAGATGAGCGGGCGCGATATGATCAGGGCAAGATTGCTTCCCGATGGGAGCGTCGTTCAGGAAATGAATGACGGCACGACGCAACCTCTCGAGGACCACACAGATTGGGCGCGCGTCAATGCGATGACCGAGGAGGAGATCGAGGCCAACGCCCTCGCCGACGAGGACAACCCGCCGATGACGGCCGAGGAACTGGCGCGGATGCGGCGCGTGCCCAACCCCCGGGCGATCCGCGAGCGTCTTCACCTGACGCAGGAGCAGTTCTCGATCCAGTTCGAGCTGCCGCTCGGCACCGTGCGCGACTGGGAGCTCGGGCGCCGCCAGCCGGACAGCGCCGCGAAGACGCTGCTCCGGGTGATCGACGCGGACCCCGAGGCCGTCCTGCACGCGCTTGCGCGCGCCTCCTAGAGGATCCCGAACGTGACGGTGACGCGGATCTCGACCTCGACTTTCCCGTCGTTCGTCGCGCTGTAACTCGCGAATGTGATGGCGAGGCCGTCGCCCGGGAAATTCTGCGACGCATTCGTGGTGTCGCAATTGGAGCCGGTCAACCCGGCCAGACCGTAGACGTTCAGATTCATCGCGGCGGACTCGAGGTCCTCGGATCCCGCGATCGCGCCGACTTTCACGCCGAGCGCCGTGGCCTGCGCCTCGGCGCGGGCGCGGGCATCCTTGAGCGCCGCCGCCCGGGCCTCGCCCTGCAAGGCCGCGCAGTCGGCCGCGTCGTATCGGATGCCGACCGCCCCGATCGAGAGGCTCTGCGCGTCGGCCGCGACGCCCGCGTCGCCGAGCAGCTTCGCGATCCGTTCCGGCGTCGGATCGGCCAGCGCGAAGTCGATCCGCGCCAAGCCGGGTCCGCCCGGCCCATACCCGCCGAACTGGTTCGGCGGCAGCGCGCTGACGATCACCGCGACATCGGCCTTGGCCACGCCCGCCGCGACGACGGCGTCCACGATCGGCTCGGCAAGCTTCCGCTCCTCGTCCCCGGGGCGAGTCCCGGGACGGAGGCGCGCGACATTGCCGTTGAATCCGGGATCGCCGCGAGAGAGCAGCAGCTGGACCTGAGCCGCTTTGGCCACGGTCGAGGCGTCGCCGTAGCCCTGCACGGTGATCCCGGAGGCGGGCGCGGCGGCGACCGTCCCCGCAAGCGGCGCGAGCAGCGCCAACGACGCGCCGAACCGCAGCGCGCGAAGCGTTCGAGACGACGCACGAGTTCGACCCACGATGCCACTCCCTCTGATGAACTGAAATCGCGTGCCGGACACGCGATGCAGACGACGACGGACGGGCTTGATCTCAGAGTAGAGCCTAACAAACAATTGTCTAGACGTATTTGGCGTCGCGTGATCACCCGGCACAGATGCGCAGATCGCCAGCCTGCCCGGCGGCGGCATCGGCCCGCGGTCCTCTATACTGGAAGAAAGTCTGGCTCGCGACCGGGCGCGTCCGACGCGCCGCTGAGCCGCCGCCGTGAACCGGGAAGGGGTTGGGCCATGTTTCGCTGCAAAGTCTGCGGGTGGATCCACGAGGGAGCCGCGCCGCCCCAGGAATGCCCGTCGTGCGGGGCCGCCGCCGACCGCTTCCGGGCGATGGATCCGGCGGAGATCGGCCTCGCCTCCCGGGAGATGGCCAGCAGCGGCATCGTCGGCCAAGGCTTCGACATCGACGTCGACGACACCCGCCGGATCCGCCTGCTCGCCTTCGTCGACGCCTCGTTCTTCTCTCCCTACACCGAGCGCGCGGGCAAACGCTATCCCATCTACTCCGGCGACCCCCAGTGGTTCTCCGACAACATCCCGTGCATGACGGCCTGCCCGGCGCACACGGACATCTCGCGCTACATCGCCCTCATCGCCGACGGCCGCTATGCCGACAGCTACGAGCTGAACCGGGAGCACAACGTCTTCCCCGGCTGCCTCGGCCGGATGTGCGCCCGCCCGTGCGAGGACGCCTGCCGCCGCAAGGAGATCGACGCCCCGATCGGCATCTGTTACCTGAAGCGGGTTGCCGCCGACTACCGGGGGGAGACCCGCCGCGAATCCCCGCCCCCGCCAAACGGCCTCTCCGCCGCCGTCGTCGGCGCCGGCGTCTGCGGCCTCACCGCCGCGCGCGATTTGGCCC
>JBPCRG010000038.1:0-3398 GCA_050997095.1 Thermomicrobiales bacterium
ATCCACGGCATACGGTGGACGCAGATGTCCGAGTCCATGCGCGGACGCCTTCCTGAGCATCGGCCAGCCTCGGTTGTCGCGATTGAAGAGGACGTAGCGTTTCGCCGACACCGCGAAGCACAAGAGCGGCTCGATGTCGCCGCCGATCTTTCCGTCACGGAGACGGTAATTGGCGTCCTCGATCTTGAAGAGCGGGCCTTTCGTCACATAGGGATTGAGCGGCGTAAACCACTCCCGCACGTGATCCGCCCGTGCTCGAAACTCATCTTCGGCCATCCCCTCCGACTTCGCGAGGGCCATGCTGTCCGTGTCGCAGAAGGCCCACGTCAGCCCAGCATCGCTTGCCAGGCGTTCGGCTAAAGCCAGCATCAGGCGAGCCGCGCCGGTGATGAGCGTGCCGAGCAACGGGTGGAAGTAGCGGCCGGGTTCCTCGATGTTCGGCGTGCGGGCGGCGAACGCATCGTCATCACCGCCATAACAGGTGACCGCCTGCGGCTTAGCGAACTCCGTCACGTTAAGTTCGACGAAGATGCCGTAGCTCGTGGCATTGGCCATAATCTTCAGGGCGAGTTGTTCCGCGTCGAGCTGGTCGGCATGATCCTGCTTGCCTGCCGCTTCCGCGGCTTTGAGATCACGTTTCACCGCGCTGCGAAGGTCGATCAGGCGACGATAAAAATCATCGGTGACTGGATCGACGCGATACGCGGGATTTCCGAGAATATCGAGCGGTTTGAGATCGGCCTGGCACCCAATCGGCGCGAAGCGACGCGCCTGGAGGATCGTCGGTGCCCGGCCCGTCAGAAGCTTTGACGCAATGCAGTCGGCCAAGGTGAACCACAGTGGGTGCTCGCTGGTCAGGTGATTGAGCCCGATCGTGTACGCGCCATCGCCATATGTGCTTCTCACCGGGAACAGATCGTCTGCGGGAGCCACTTGGACCAGGGTCGTCAGCTGTCGCCAGGTGTCAGGGGCCCGCAAGTCTGCGACCGTCACGCGCTCCAAGAACGCCCGCGTCTCGGCGGTAGCGTCGGTCCAATCGAGCCGTTCCGCGATGCCGAATGACCACAAGTCCATCAGGGTGCAGACGGTTGGGTACATAGACAAGAAATCGCAGTAGAGCACGCGGCTGATGGTCCTTCGCACATGCACCTCGGAGCGACCCCCGTAGTAGGTGCTGAGGATGATGCCGATGAGCTCTGGTGGCACATCGGGCTGCTGCGCCTGCCGCGGCTGAATGTTCATCTCGCGCAGGCAGGCCTTGCCCAGACTCGCCTCGGAGTAAATCCGGTGGACGGGTGTCTGGGTGAGCCCGTACCGGATGTAGCGGCCGTGAAGCGATTGGAAGCACTCCCAGATCACCTGGACATCGCCCAAGGCAGTCGAGGTACTGCTCGGTCAGCGGTCCGCCATGCTCATCCGTGTCCTGTTTGCGATGCGGGGTCTGCAAGTGATCGGCCAGTGACGCCAATGACCAGGAGCCGGACAGCAAGGCTCCCGCCAAGGTCCGGACATCGACGAAGGCCCCACGCCAGGGCGGCACGCGCAACCCGCGCTGCCGCATCCCGCGTGGGGTCTGTTGCTCGGCCGGCACCGTGAACTGGATGAGGGCGGCACGACCGGTGAGGTGCTTGACCTAGATGCGCGGTCGCCGCTTATCGGGGCTCAGCTGGAAACTGAAGCCCCCGTGCATCGTGCGGCCTCGCGCCGGGGCATGGGCGATCGCCAGCCGCGCGAGATCAAAGGGGAGATTGAAGCCGATGCCGGTTCCCCGTAGATCGAAGAGATACCGCTGGAAGATGTCGTCAATGAAGTCCGCGAGCAGGTGAACTGTGAGACCGCGAGCACTGGCAAAGCGATAGAGCGTGGACCGCTCGTCATCGGTGAGGGTGGCGGGATCGTAGAAGAGCCCCTGGGCATGCAGCTCATCGCCACGGCGAAGCTGGTAGACGCCAAAGCGCAGCTGCTGTGGAGCATCGGACCTCGTCTCGGTATCGACAACGACGGACCATTCCGACGGGCCGGTTGATGGGGCCCTCGACCGTTGGCCGGGTGCGCGGGATGACGGGGCCGGACCGAGCCGCGCCGGTGTGGCGAAGGCGCGGACGGCGATCGAGCGCGGTTCTGGTGCTGCCGTCACGCGGGCCCTCCATTCCAACCATATGGTGCCGGGCAATACCTGGCCGCCGCCAACAGCTCATCGCCAAAGGTCTTGAACTTGGCCGCCAGCATGAGGAGCAACGCCGCCAAGCCAAGCAAAAACCGCCCGACGCGCTCCAGCAGCGGGGGATCGGCGGCCGCATCCCCGTTCCCGCTGGGATCAGAGAGCTTGCGATGACAGTTCCGGCAGAGGATGACCGTGTGCTCGTCGTACGCCCGACCGGCGATGTGGTGACGCTCCAAGCAGCGCCAGTCCGCTTCGCCGCACGTCATACAGCGCGGATCATCCATTCCGAGCCGCTGCAGCGCCCGCTGTTTCTTGCGTTCCCGGTCCATGGCTGATGATTGCGTGATTGTCATGATTTCTCTCCCGTTTGCTCAGGCAACAATCCGATAGATCTGCTCAAACGCCTCGTCGTCACCGATCGCGAGGCGGTAGAGCGTATTCGGGCGGGTTTCGAACACATGCCGGGTGTCCCGGACATCGGTGACGAACTCGCCGACAAAGGGCTCCAGGTAACTGGGGTCGTTGCTGTCCCGAAAGGTGCGCACCGCCGCCATGTAGCGTCCCGCGAGCGCCGCCTGCTCATAGCTCGCGATCGTGACCGTGAGCGTCCGCCCGGCGCTGAAGATCGGCATGACGCGGACACGATTGTCCCGGATGACCGCCCAGCGGCCACGCTGCTTCTCGACCACACCGGTCTGGATCGCATACCGTCGCAGCCGTTCCCGCGACACGCCGATGGTTGGGGCGGCTCGGATCAGTGGCGTCCCCGCCCGCATCAGCTTGATCCCGGCTTCCAAACGCGGATCATAGGCCGGAGTGCTGGTGCGCCGGGAGACCGGCGCTTCGCCCGATCGGGGGTGCCCGCGCGCTTGACTCCGGCTCGGGCCGCTCGCCAGTCCGCGCGCGATGCGACGCTGGTATTCGGCTTGGTAGTCACGCTGGCGAGTCATCAGACATCATCCGCACGATGCGACGGGACCGGCACCACGACCCGGGCGAAACGGGTCATGCTCTCGCCGAGGATGGCGATCTCCACGTCGGCGAGCGGATGCCACCCGGTAGCGTCATCGAGAAACCAGACCGGCATCAGACCGGCCACGTCGTGCAGCTCCGACCAGACACCCAGACCGATTGTGCCGTCGGGCTCCGCGAAGAAGAAAAGGTCCGTGAGGGTGGGCACAAGCAGGGGCCATTTGTACTGCCAGTCCGCGTTCGATCGATAGAGCTCGCGGGC
>JBPCRG010000130.1:0-3699 GCA_050997095.1 Thermomicrobiales bacterium
GCGCTACGCCGCGCAGTACACGACCGAGAACCCGGGCGTCGAGATCGAGATGGTCTGGACGCCGGGCGACTACGAGGGCACCGCGCTGCCGAACGCGCTGCTGACCGACAAGGGACCGGACGTCTACGAAGGGCATCCCTCGGTGGCGATGGTCCGCGCCGGCCAGATCGAGCCGGTCGACGACCTCTTCACTCCGGAGATCAAGGCCGACTTCCACCCGAACAACCTGGCCACGAACACGATTGGCGGCAAGGTCTACGGCGTCGAGATGATCGACGACATGGGTCTGCTCTACTACCGCAAGAGCGTGCTCCAGGCCGCCGGGGTCAACCCGCCGACGACGATGGACGAATTGATCGCGGCCGCGAAGAAGCTGAACTCCGGCCGTCAGCAGGGTCTCTTCCTGGGCAACGACGGCGGCATCGCCGCCCTGAACACGATCGCCCCCTGGTCGGCGGGCAGCGACTTCATCGACACCACGAACAACACGGTGGTCTTCAACAATGCGCGGACGGTCCTGGCCTATCAGAAGGTCAAGGAGATCAACGACTCCGGAGCCTTGCTCGTCGGCGCGCCGACGGACTGGTGGGACCCCTCGGCCTTCACCCAGGGCTTGGTCGCGATGCAGTGGACGGGGCTGTGGGCGATGCCGGGCATTACCAAGGCGCTCGGCGACGATTTCGGCGTCGTGCCCTGGCCCGCGCTCGACGCCACCGGGACGCCGACCACCTTCTGGGGCGGCTGGACCGAGATGGTCAACCCCAAGGGCGAGCACAAGAACGTGGCCGAGGCCAAGAAGTTCCTGAACTGGCTCTGGATCCAGAAGACCGACCTGCAGAAGGACTGGGCGCTCGCCTACGGATTCCACGTCCCGCCGCGCCTGAGCGCGGCCGCCTCCGCCGAGCCGCTCAAGACCGGCCCGGCCTCCGAGGCGGTCACCATCCTCGGCAAGTACGGCAAGATCCTGCCGCCGCAGTGGACGGCCGCGATGACGACGATCCTCGACGACTCCATCACCAACATCGTCAAGAACGGGGCGGACGCCACCCAGGAGGTGGCGAACGCCGCGAAGAAGTGTCAGGACGAACTCACCAAATCGCTCGCCAGCTGACGGGCGCGGCGTGACGGGGCGTCTCGGGCGGGCGGAAACGCCTGTCCCGGGCGCCGCGTGTCGAAGCCGACGCAGGCCCCGCCGCGATCGTCCGGATCGGACGGCGGTCGACGGACGGCCTCATTCGCCCGTCGCTCCATCTGGTACTCGCACGACGCGATCGGTTCGCCTTGGGACATCAGGGAAGTCGCTGTGCCGGTGCGTAGGGGCGGACCTCCGGGTCCGTCCTCGTTGGCGACGAGAGCAGGGCGGACACGGAGGTCCGCCCTCACGACGTGCCCTCCCCCGCTGCGGTCCCGCGCATCTGGATGCTTTCATAAAGGCTGCGCGCGTCCGCTTGGCTGCATGGACTGAGCAAGGAGACTTTCGGCTCCGCGCCGCGGTCCGACGTTGGCGCCGCACGGCGCCGAGATCAGGGAGGGCATCGACGATGACGACCGCTCGGCGAACCTGCGAAATGACGTCCGCAGGGGGCGGACGGTGAGCGCGGAGACGGTGCGCCCGATCCAGCCACCACCAGTCCTGTTCTGGCGGCAACGCAAGTGGGAGGCGACGATCGCCTTCTGGGCATTCATGTCGCCGATGCTGATCGGGCTGACCGTGTTCACGTTCGCGCCGATCGTCTGGGGCTTCCGGATCAGCCTCTCGAACGCGCGCAACTCGGTAAGCGTCAGCGACTTCGTCGGCTTCCGGAACTATGCCGACATCCTCAGGGACGACCAGTTCCGCCGCTCGCTGCGGACGATCGCCGTCTTCACGATCCTGGTCGTGCCGGTGACCTTCACGCTGTCGCTCGCCTTGGCGATGCTGGTCAACTCCGTGGGGGTCGGCCGCTCCTTTTTCCGGACCGTCTTCTTCATTCCGACCGCGATCTCCTACGTGATCGCCTCGCTCGTCTGGCGGATGGGCATCTTCAACGGAACGTTCTTCGGCGTCGCCAACACGATCCTCTACGAATGGTTCGGATACGCCAAGAACGTCTCCTGGATCTCGCCGCCGGCGGGCGATCCCCCCTGGTACTGGCTGGTGCTGGGCACGGTCCGGCTGTGGCTCCAAGTCGGCTTCTACATGATCATCTTCATCGCGGGCCTGCAGGAGATTCCGCGGGATCTCTACGAGGCGGCCTTCGTCGACGGGGCGCGGCCGGGCTGGCGGACCTTCCGAGACATCACGCTGCCGATGCTGCGCAACACCTCGATCGCGGTCCTGCTGCTCACCTTCATCGCCGCCTTCCAGGCCTTCGACGAGTTCTTCAACGTCTTCGGGAGCAGCGGCGCCTCGGGCGGCAACCTCTCGCTCGCCCGCCCGCCCCTGGTCTATCTCTACCAGGTGGGGATCGGCAACCAGAACTACGGGCTGGCCTCGGCGGGCGCCTTCATCCTGACCGCGATCATCATCGCCGTCACGCTGGTCCAGGGGCGGATCTTCGGCTTCGGCCGCTCGACGTCGAGCTAGGGAAAGGGATAGGGGCATGGCATCGACCGCCGTGGACACGGGCGCGGGCGAACGCATGCGGCCGGTGGTCGTCTCCCGCCGCCGGGGGCAGATCGTGCGGAGGCATCTCGGCGCGACTGCGCGCTACGCGCTCCTGATCCCGTTGGCGGCGCTCTTCCTCTTCCCGTTCTACCTGATCGTGCGCAACGCCCTGATGACCCAGCCGGAGATCACCGGCCCCGTCTGGCGGTGGTGGCCGGCCCATCCCCAGTGGCACAACGCCCGCGTCCTGTTCGACAGCGCCCCGATGGCGACGGGTCTGCGCAACTCCGCGATCCTGGCCCTGGTCAACCTCGTCTTCCAGACCCTCTTCGCCTCGATGGCCGGCTACGCCCTGGCCCGGATTCCGGCCCGCGGCAGCAAGGCGGCGTTCTTCGTGGTGCTGTCGACGCTGATGGTGCCCAGCGCCGTCACGTTCGTCCCGACGTTCGTCGTCGTCTCCAAACTCGGCGGCGTCAACACCCTCTGGGGGATCGTGGTCCCGGGGCTGTTCAACGCCTTCGCGACGTTCCTGTTCCGGCAGTACTACCTCGATTTCCCGATCGAGATCGAGGAGGCCGGGCGGATCGACGGGCTCGGCTATTTCGGGATCTACCGCGGGCTGCTGCTCCCCAATTCGATCGGGATCATGATGGCGCTCGGGATCCTCTCCTTCATCTACTCGTGGAATGCCTTCCTGTGGCCGCTGGTGATCGGCCGCTACCCGACCACGGCGACGGTCCAGATCGTGCTCTCCACGTTCTTGACCGCCCAGACCATCAACCTGCCCATGCTCTTCATGGGGGCCGCGATCGGCGCCCTGCCGCTGGTCGTCGTCTTCCTGATCATGCAGCGCTACATCGTGCAGGGAGTGCGGCTCTCCGGGATCAAGGGGTGATCGATCGCCAGTTCTCGGCTCGGCATTTGGGGGAATCTGGTCTCATGATCGGATTCGAGCCTAAGTGCTTATCCCGAAACCTCGCGTTTAGCGAAAATGAGTTGGGCGCAGGCGAGGTGGATGAAGGCGAGGTAGTTCTCGGCCTTCTTCTCCCAGCGCACCAAGAGGCGACGGGACCGATTCATCCACGAGTGGGTCCGCTCCACCACCCAGCGTC
>JBPCRG010000187.1:0-3142 GCA_050997095.1 Thermomicrobiales bacterium
GCCCGCGGATGATGCGGCTGGTCGCCCGCCACGCCGACGCCTACAACACCGTCTGGCACGGCCGCCCGGACGCGGCCGACAAGCCGTTCGCCGCGCTCGACGCGGCCTGCCGCGAGGTCGGCCGCGACCCGGCCACGCTCGGCCGCAGCGCCTGCGTCTTCGTGGACCTGCCGGGCCGCGTCGGCCGCTTTCCGCCTGGGCGGATCACCCCTCCGCCGCGTACTCCGGAGGAGATCGCCGACGTCCTCCGCGGCTTCGCGGGCGAGGGGCTGAACCACGTGATGCTCTGGCTCGACCCCAACTCCGTCGCCGGAGTCGAGGCGTTCGCGCCCACGCTGGCGCTGCTCGACCGGGGTTGAGCGGAATCAGCGGGTGGGACGACAATCCCGGCCATCGTGGTCCAACGACCTTGGCGTTTCATCGCTTCGGGTCATCCTTGAAATTGGTCGGCCGGACCCCTTGACATCCCCTGGGTGTACGTGTACATTGTACGTACAGTCCCGAGGAGCCAAGCGGAAGCGCAACTCCCCACCGGGTCGGTACGAAGACGGAAGGCCATTGCGGGGTAGTCTTCCGAGCCCGGATCGATCAGGGGCCGCTCACGAAGCCATGGACGTTGCGGGGCGTTCCATGGGGGACGGGGTGGTCGCGGGGGGGAGCGCTGGAGCGAGGCTTGTCGGGACTGTCATTTAACCCCCTTTCATTTTGAACCCCTTTTCTCCATCCGGCGTGAATGCTGCCTGTGCGATAGTTGCGGCGTCGCGGGCAGACCTCCCCTGCGTCACCCGACCAGCACCGGAGCGCACGATGCCCCCTCAGGACCGCTTCCTCATCGTCACGACCTCGGACAGGTACGATCTCGATTGGGAGCGGGCGACGCTGGCCTCGATCACCGACATCCAGATCGATCTCCTTCCCGGCGCGCCCGAAGACGAGGCGGAACTGATCGCACTCGGCAGGGACGCGCACGCGCTGCTGATCAGCTCCCGCGAGTCGGTCAGCCGCCACGTCGTCGAGTCGCTGCGCAACTGCCGGGTGATCAGCCGCTACGCGGTCGGGCTCGACCACGTCGACCTTCAGGCGGCGGCCGATCGCGGCATCGTCGTCACCCACTTCCCCGACTACTGCACGAACGAGGTCGCGGACCACGCGATGGCGCTGATCCTGTCGCTCAACCGGCGGATCGTCCAGTTCGACCGCGACCTGCGCGGCGGAGCGTGGACGCGGCACGGCCACCACATGTACCGCATCCTGCGCGGTCCGATCCCCGCCCTGCGCGAGATGACGCTCGGCCTCGTCGGTCTCGGCCGGATCGGCGCCGAGGTCGCGCTGCGGGCCAAGCCCTTCTGTCTGCGCGTGGTCGCGAGCGATCCCCATCTGGACGCCGCCACCATCCGCGCCCGCGGGGCCGAGCCGGTCGACCTGCCGACGCTGCTCGCCACGGCCGATGCGGTCTCGCTCCATTGTCCGCTCACCCCGGAGACGCGCGGTCTGATCGGGGCGGCGGCGATCGCCGCGATGAAGCCCGGCGCGATGCTCGTGAACACGGCGCGCGGCCCGATCGTCGATCTGCCCGCGGCGATCCACGCCCTTCGGACGGGGGCGCTCGCCGCCGCGGCCTTCGACGTCGTCGACCCGGAGCCGCTTCCCGCCGACTCGCCGCTCTACGCGATGGAGCAGGTGATCCTTTCTCCGCACGCCGCGTACTACTCGGAGCGGTCGGTCGAGACGGTCCGAAGCGAGACGTTCTTCGCCGCGATCGACGTGCTCAGGGGCCGCCGGCCGCGGATCATCGCGAATCCGGCGGTGCTGGACCGGGTCTCGCTCGGCGCCCGCGTCTGACGATCCGCCGCCGTCTCGCCGGGAAAGGGGCCGCAGTCGCGTGTTTCGCCGAAACCGTCCGGCTCCATCGCCGAGCGAACCCATCGCCGCGGAACCGTCGGCAGCTGCGCCGAACGACGACGCTTCGCACGACGAACGCCTCGCGTCGGCGGCGAGGGCGGGCGACCTCAATGCGTTCAACGGCCTGGTGACGCGGCACGAGCGGGCGATCTACGGGCTCTGCCTCCGGATGCTGCGCGACCCGATGGCGGCCGAGGACGTCACCCAGGAGACCTTCCTCAAGGCGTGGTCGTCGCTCTCCTCGTTCAAGGGCGGCCTCTTCCGGGCATGGCTCTTCCGGATCGCGACCAACCGCTGCTACGACCTGATCCGCGCCCGCGGCCGGCGCCCGGCATCGTCGCTCGACGCGGAGGCGTTCGAGATCGAGCCGGAATGGTCGAGCCAGGCGACTCCCGCCGAGGATCCCGAGACGTTCGCGCTGCGGGTCGAGCTCTCGCGGCATCTCGAGCGCGCCCTCGCCGCCCTGCCCGACGATCAGCGGCTCGCGATCATCCTCTCCGACATCCACGGACACCCCTACGACGAAATCGCCCGGATCACCGGCGCGAACGTCGGCACGGTCAAATCGCGCATCAGCCGCGGCCGCGCGAAGCTCCGCGACGAGTTGCGGGCCGACCCGGCCCGGCGGGAACTTCTGGACCGCTTTAGGCGTTTTTATGACGAGTGACCGCGCCCGATCCGCCACGTCGCGACGAGAGCGAACCCATCGATGAGCAACGCATCCGACCCGACCGCCAACGACCGAGCCGAGTCCCTGCAGACGTGCGACCCCGGCCGAAATCCCCATCTGACGGACGACCAGCTGACGATGGTCGTCGACCGCTACGCCGCGTCCGGCGAATGGACCGCGGCGCAAGGCCACCTGGCGGGCTGCGCCCGCTGCCGGGCCGAGGTCGCCCAGCTGCTGGCGACCCGCGACCTGCTCCGCGCGCTGCCGCCGCCGCGTTCCCGCCGCTCGTTCCGGCTCACGGAGGCGGAGGCGCGCGCCGCCGCGCCACGGTGGAGATCCTGGGGCCGTCTCCTGCTCCCCGGGATGGCCGGGCTGCGCGTGGCGACGGCGACGGTCGCGCTCCTCCTCCTCGCGGTCACCGCGACCGACGTGCTGACCAATCGCGATCAAGGCTCCGGCGAGACCGCCCGCTCGTCGCAGCCGGTCTCCGCCCCGAACGCGGGACAGGCGCTTGCCCAATCGACGGCGCCGCCGCCGACCGCGGCGATGGTCCAAGCCGCGGTGGTCAGG
>JBPCRG010000212.1:0-2504 GCA_050997095.1 Thermomicrobiales bacterium
GCCGACAGAACACGCCGGAGACATGGCGGCCTGCGCGCGATGCGCCCCCGCCGTATCCTGAAGGCGTGTTCGTTTGACCCTGAGGTCCGCGCGGCGATTATAGCGGAGCGCGGCCCCGTTTCCGCCACCGGGGCGCGGCGATCCACCGATGGTCATCGCGTCCCGGCGGCCCGGATCGGGTTCCGATGTTCACACGGCCCGAAGGTTCGGCACATGGAGGAAAACCGACGATGGCTCGACCGTTGAAAGTCGGCGTGCAGCTGCCCGAGGCGGAGCGCGATGTCCGCTGGCCCGAGCTGCGCGAGATGGCGAGGACCGCGGAGGCGATCGGACTCGATTCGGTGTGGGTCGGCGACCATCTGATCTACCGCGGCGCCGGCGAGCCGGATCGGAGTCCGTGGGACGCCTGGACGATCCTGGCCGGTCTGGCGGCGGCGAACGAGCGGATCGAACTCGAGACGCTGGTCGCCTGCCACTCCTTCCACAACCCCGCGATCCTGGCGCGGATGGCGACGGCGGTCGACGAGATGAGCGGCGGGCGGCTGATCCTCGGGCTGGGCGCGGGCTGGAACCGGGCGGAGTACGAGACCTTCGGCATCCCCTACGACCATCGGGCTGGCCGGTTCGAGGAGGCGTACGCGATCGTCCGGGGCCTGCTCAAGGAGGGTCACGTCGACTTCCACGGCGAATACTACGAGGTCGCGGACTGCCCGCTGCTGCCGAAGGGACCGCGGCCGCAGGGGCCTCCGCTGATGATCGGCTCGTTCGGCGACCGCGTGCTCCGGGCGACGCTGCCGCCCGTCGACGGCTGGAACGCCTGGCACGAGGACTACGGCAACACCCGGGAGGGACTTGCGACGCTCCTCGCGAAGATCGACCGCGCCTGCCGCGATGTCGGACGCGACCCGGCCACGCTGGAGAAGAGCGTCGCCCCGCTGGTGCGCATGCCCGGCGGCGCTGGGCGCGGCGACTCTCCGGAGCAGCGGGCGATCCCGCCGATCACCGGCGGCCCCGACGAGATCGCCCGCGAACTCCGGGCGCTGGCGGAGATGGGGATCGCCCACGTCCAGCTCGTGCTCGACCCGATCACCGTCGAATCGATCGGGCAGCTCGCCCCAGTGCTGCGCGCGCTCGACGCCTGAGATCTCCATCCGCCGCCAATCGTCGGGATCACGAGACGACGTCGGAATTCCTCCGTCGTCGGAATGACACTCAACGGGTCATCCTGAGGCACGAAGCATCTCGTCGTCGTCGTTGCGGCAGGTGGTTGGACGAGGGACCTTCCGTTTGGAACGAGCCCGACGAGATTCTTCCTTCGTCAGAATGACAATTTGGGCGCGCCCGGCTGCGTCCGCAGGTGCCGCGCCGTGAAGGATCTCCTCATGTTTTTGAGGCAGTTGCCTCGGCATTGGGCAGGTCGATCAAACGAGGGCGAGGGACGCCGTCGCGAGGCCGCGTGGTACTATCCGAAATCGCAAACGAGGCAAGGGCGCGGTTCGACCGAATTCAGATTTTGAAGGGAAGTGCCTGCATGTCCGACGGGTTGCTCAAAGCCGCAGTGTCGCGGCGCTCGCTCATCAAGTGGTCGGCGGTCGGGTCCGCGGCCGCGGCGTTGCCGTTCGGCCTCCAGGGGGCGTCGGCGGCCGACAAAGTCGTCGCCACGCTGATCACCGACACCGCCGGCCTCGGCGACCAGAACTTCAACGACCTCGCGGACGCCGGCGGCAAGAAGGCCGCGGCCGACCTCGGCATCGAATGGAAGGTCATCGAGTCCGCCGACGCGGCCGCCTACGAGCCCAACCTGACGGCCGGCGCCGACCAGAGCGACCTGACGATCGGGATCGGCTTCCTGCTCCACGACGCGATCACGACCGTCGCCGCGAAATACCCGGACAAGAAGTTCCTGCTCGTCGACTCGCAGACCGACGCCAAGAATGTCCAGTCGGTCACCTTCAAGGAGCACGAGGCCGCCTTCCTGGCGGGCGTCGTCTCCGGCAAGTCGACCAAATCGAACAAACTCGGGATCGTCGGCGGCCAGCGCGTCCCGCCCGTGATGCGCTACGAGGTCGGCTTCGTCGCCGGCGTGAAGACCGTCAACGCGGCGGCCGAGATCATCATCACCTACACCGACACCTTCGGCGATCCGGCGCTGGGCAAGAAGACGGCCGAGGCCCAGTTCGGCCAGGGCGCCGACATCCTCCTCCCGATCGCGGGGGCGACCGGCTCCGGCTGCTACCAGGCGGCGAAGGAGAAGGGCGACGGCTTCCTGATCGCCAGCGCCGACACCTCCCAGGACCACCTCGCCCCCGGCCATGAGCTGGTGGTCGCCCAGAAAGGCGTCGACACCTCGATCTACGCCGCGATCAAAGCGGTCGTCGACGGCTCGTTCAAGGGCGGCGTCGAGGACCTCGGGATCAAGGAGGGCGGCGTCTCTCTGCAGGACCCCGGCAAGAAGGTGGCTCCGGACGTGATGGCGCTAGCGATGGCCTTCCAGAAGATGATCC
>JBPCRG010000270.1:0-5193 GCA_050997095.1 Thermomicrobiales bacterium
TGCCGCCCCGGCTGCGCCTGGTCGTCGCCACCCGCGCCGACCCACCCTTGCCGCTGGCCCGGCTCCGCGGCCGCGGGGAGCTCACCGAGGTGCGGGACGCCGACCTGCGGTTCACCGCCGACGAGGCGGCCGCCTTCCTGAATGGGGCGACGGGGCTGGACCTCTCGGCGGCGGACATCGCGGCGCTGGAGGGCCGCACCGAAGGCTGGATCGCCGGCCTGCAACTGGCCGCGCTTTCCATGCGGAACCATCAGGATGTTCCAGCGTTCATCCGGACATTCGCGGGAGACCACCGGTACGTCGTGGACTACCTGGTCGAAGAAGTGCTGCAGCGGCAGCCCGACGGCGTCAGAAGCTTCCTGCTCCAGACCTCGATCCTCGACCGGCTGCACGGCCCACTGTGCGACGCCGTCACGGGGCAGGACGGCGGCGACGCGCGGCTGGAGGCCCTGGAGCGCGGCAACTTCTTCGTCGTGCCGCTCGATGACCGGCGCCGGTGGTATCGCTATCACCACCTCTTCGCCGACGTGCTCCGCGCGCGTCTGCTGGCGGAGCACCCCGGGCAGGTCGCAGCGCTGCATCGGCGGGCGGGCGCATGGCACGCGCGGCATGGTTCGACGGCCGACGTGATCCGTCACGCGCTGGCCGCCGGGGACGCCGGGCGCGCGGCGGATCTGGTCGAGCTCGCGGTGCCGACGATGCGCCGGAGTCGCCAGGAGGCCACGGTGCTCGGCTGGCTCGCGGCGCTCCCCGACGAACTGCTCCGCCGCAGGCCCGTGCTCAGCGCCCACTATGCCGGGACATTGATGGCTGTCGGCGTGCTCGAGGGCGTCGAGGCCCGACTGCGGGACGCCGAACGATGGCTGGACACGACGGCAGAGACCGGCGGGCGACCGGACGCGCCACCGGCCGAGATGATCGTCGTGGACGACGAGGAATTTCGGCGTCTCCCCGGTTCGATCGCCGTGTTCCGTGCGGGTCAGGCCCTGGCCCTGGGCGATGTGAGCGCCACCGTGCACCACGCCCGGCGGGCGCTTGACCTCGTGGCCGAGGACGACCACCTCGGGCGCGGAGCGGCGGCGGCGATCCTGGGTCTCGCCGCTTGGACGGGCGGGGACCTCGAGGCGGCGCACAGCTCGTATGCCGCCGGCATGGCCAGCCTGCAACGGGCCGGGCACATCTCCGACGCCGTCGGAGGCGTGATCGCATTGGCCGACATCCGGATCGCGCAGGGTCGGCTCCATGATGCAATGGGCACCTACGAGCGGGCGCTGCGGCTCGCGACGGAGCAGGGTCCGCCGGTCCTGCGGGGCACGGCGGACATGCACGTCGGCATGAGCGGTCTCCACCGCGAGCGCGACGACCTGGACGCCGCCACCCGGCTCCTGCTGACCAGCAAGGATCTGGGCGAGCATACCGGGTTCCCGCAATACCCGTATCGCAGGTGCGTGGCGATGGCCGGAATCCGGGAGGCCCAGGGCGACCTTGACGGCGCGCTGGACTTGCTCGACGAGGCGGAACGCCGGTATGCGGGCGACTTCTCCCCGAACGTGCGTCCCGTCGCGGCGATGAAGGTCCGGGTGTGGGTCGCCCAGGATCGATTGGGCGACGCCCTGGGCTGGGCGCGTGAGCGGGGCCTCTCCGCCGAGGACGACCTCAGCTACCTGCGCGAATTCGAGCATGTCGCCCTTGCAAGGGTGCTCCTAGCCCGGGATGACGGCGACCGATCCATTCAGCGGGCTGTGCGCCTCGAGACGTCCGCGCCCGTCGAGCAGGCGGCGTTCGGGGACTAGCGCGGCCGGTCCGGCTCTTCAGCGAGCAAGCAGATGCGGGTCGCCTGACCCGCCTCTGCCCGCGGGGACGGAGCCGGACGCGTCGGCGTCCGGATCGGGCTGCAACACCGATGCGACGGTTGCGCAATCCCGCCGACCGCCGTTTGACAGCCGAGCCGCCGGCCCATAAGATCGACGGGTTATCCCGGCGCGGACCACCATGGGGCGGCCACGCGGGAGGGGCGCCCCGCGCATGCACTCCACCGAACTCTTCATGGCGCTGGTCTTCTTGGCGTCGGTGGCCGCCGGGCTGATCGGCTCGCTCGTCGGGCTCGGCGGCGGGATCATGATCGTGCCGCTGCTGACGATCGGCTTCGGGCTCGACATCCGGCTCGCGATCGGGGCCAGCATCGTCTCGGTGATCGCCACCTCGAGCGGAGCCGCCGCCGCCTACGTCCGCGACCACCTGACCAACATCCGCGTCGCCATGCTGCTCGAGCTCGCGACCGCCTTCGGCGCCGTGACCGGGGCGCTGGTCGCGACCCGGCTGAACCCCCGCGCGCTCTTCTTCCTCTTCGGCGGCATCCTGCTCTTCTCGATCTTCCCGATGGTGAAGAAGCTGGGCGAGGAGCTGCCCGCCTCCGTCCGCGACGACGCGATCTCGGCCCGGCTCAGCCTGGCCAGCACCTACCCCGACCGCAAGCTGGGCCGCCTCGTCGAGTACCGCGTCACCCGCGTGCCCCTCGGTTTCGGCATGATGTACGTCGCCGGGATCGTCTCCGGGCTGCTCGGGATCGGCTCGGGCGCGCTCAAGGTGCTCGCGATGGACACCGCGATGCGCCTGCCGATGAAGGTCTCCAGCGCGACCAGCAACTTCATGATCGGCGTCACCGCCGCCGCCAGCGCCGGGATCTACTTCTGGCGCGGCGACATCCTGCCGCTCGTCGCCGCGCCGGTCGCGCTCGGCGTGCTGGTGGGGGCGACGACCGGGGCCAAGCTGCTCGTGCGCTTCCGGAACGCGACCGTCCGCCGCCTCTTCATCGTCGTCCTCGGCGTCGTCTCGATCGAGATGCTGCTGCGCGGGTTGGGAGTCGCCTAGATGGCCGCTGATCTAAACGCGAACGCGAACGCCCCGACCGATCGGGATCCGCCCCAGGCGCCCGTGCGGCCCGCGAGCGGCGACAAGCGGATGGAGCTCTGGATCAGCTACGTCCTGCGCGTCGGCGTGCTGACCTCCGGCGCGATCATCCTGCTCGGGGTGATCCTCTTCTTCGTCAAAGGCCCCGGCCCCGGCGAACCGCGCTCGATGACCGAGCTGCTCGACGGCGGCGGCCACCCGATCGCGACGAGCGCCCGCGAGATCGCCCGCGGCGTGATCCACGGCAAGGCGGTCGACGTGATCCTGCTCGGCCTGCTCGTCCTGATCCTGACCCCGCTCTCCCGCGTCGCGATGACCCTGATGCTCTTCCTGCGCCTGCGCGACTGGATCTTCGTCCTCATCACCGCGACGGTGCTGACCATCCTCGTCATCGGACTGATCGGCGTCGGTGCCTGAGCGGACCGTGAGCGATGGGCTGCGGGCCGTGAGCGATGGGCCATGGGCAGTGAGCTATCGACGCGAGAACGCGGCGCCCCAACCCCGCCATTCCGAGCGGAGCCCGCAGGCGGAGTCGAGGAATCTCTTCGACCGCAGGGAGAACCGTCGTCCGGGCGATGACACACCACCTTGCACGGATCACTGAGCGTCGCCCGGCGAACGGGAGCCGGCGGGAGACGCGGGGGGCCGGAGTCGTCGAATTCCTCAACACCCTCTCGGCATTTCAGCGGACACGCGTGCCAAAATCACAACGTGGGGGTATGTACGTACATACCTGCCGCAGCCAACAACGAGCGAGCTGACGACACGATGAGCCGAGGACGATTCGTCTGGCACGACATGATGAGCACGGACGCAAAGCGGGCCAAGGCGTTCTACACCGAACTCTTCGGGTGGACCGCGGATCCGATGGACATGGGCGGGATGGGGGTCCACCACGTGCTCGCGAACCGTGGGCGGGAGTTCGGCGGCGTCATGCCGCTCGATCCCGCCCACGGGATGTCATCCCGGTGGATTCCGTACATCGGCTGCGAGGACGTCGACGCCGACGCGGCCCGGACGGCGGAGCTGGGCGGCACGATCGCGTATCCGCCGGAGTCGCGTGATCCGGAGCGCCGGCGGCGTCCCCGTCATTGCGCGATCGCACACGACGTCCCCGCGAAGGAGGAGCGACGAGATGCAGATCGACGCGTCGAGCGAGTTCGGGCGGCGCGCGGCGAAACGGTTGGCGGAGGATCAGATCGTCTGGCTGACGTCGGTCGGCGGGGACGGCACGCCCCAGCCCAATCCCGTGCGGTTCTGAACACAGTGCGTTCGTTGTGCTGCGATGGGATGATCGCGGGGCGTTGAGCGCTTCTCACGGAGAACAGGCGGACAGAAACGTCACCACTCGGATTGAGACAAGCAAAAAGGAATGAGCCATGAGTAGTTCGATCGTCGACGAGTCGACTGATTTCGGCGCCCGCGTCCTGCGTCGGCTGCAGAACGAGCAGATCGTGTGGCTGACCACGGTGGGTGGAGACGGAACCCCACAACCCAGTCCCGTTTGGTTCTTGTGGCAAGGCGGCCTTGCCCTCGTCTACTCACGTCCGGACGTGCCGAAGCTGAAGAACATTGCGCGCAGTCCCCGAGTGGCGCTGTGCTTCAATACGACGCCCGACGGCGGTGATGTCGTCGTTCTCACAGGGACCGCGGAGATCCTCGCCAAATCGCCGCCCGCGAACGCGGTCCCTGAGTACGCGGCCAAGTACGACCAAGGGATCCGGAACCTGGGAATGGACGCCGTGGGATTCGGCGCCGCGTACCGCGTCGCGATCCGGATCACGCTGGAAAAGGTGCGGGGATTCTAGGAGGACGCATCCAGGGAAGCTTGAAACCTGACAATCTGGGCTCAGCCGCTCAAGGACTCCATGAGGCGAGTGGCGTCGCCGTGGGCGAAGCTTAGGTTCGGCAACCGGACGCCGCTGCGACGACGCCCCTCGATGGCGTGTCGGCACTCGTCGACCGTGCCGCTGCAACTCAAATCGGCGACGGTCTCGTCGGTGATCAACGGCGCGGCCGCCGCCGCTCCTCCCCGCCGGTGGGCCTCCCAGATCTTGGCCCGAAGATCGTCCGCGATTCCCGACTCCTTCGCGATGCTCGGGAAGTCGGCGAGATACGTCGCGATCGCCGGGCGAACGGCGTCGCGGGCAGGGTCGCCGTCAGGGTCGGCCGAGACGACCAGCGAGGCGGCGATCTCTACTGCGTCCTCGGGTCGACCGGATTCGAGCGCGTCGGCTCGAACGCGTTCGATCGCCCGCCGTGTGTACTCGGACGGGACGAAAC
>JBPCRG010000334.1:0-3218 GCA_050997095.1 Thermomicrobiales bacterium
AATAGCAGACCAGCACATTCTCGGGCTTCAGCGAGATGTGGTGCGCCCACGCCCTCGAGTCCGCTAGGACGACGTCGCAACCGCGCAGCGGCCGGCCCATGGTGGCGAAGACGAGGGGGTAGAGCGGGAAGAGGAGCCGGTGGTGGCGACCGGAGCCCGGGACCCGCTCCAGCCAGCTGGCCGAGATCTCCATCCCGTCGAACGCACGGGGCAGCTCGCCGCGGTCGAGCACGGCGGTGACGACCGGCGCGTCGGGATAGCGGCCGTGGATGATCTCCAGCACCCGCTCCGCGCCGCCGTATTGCGAGAGGTAGTCGTGGACGAGCGCAATCCGCAACGCCGAATCTCCGGAACGCCGATCGCCGCGCCATCGCGGATCGACGGCGGCGATGGGCGGCCGGCAAGGCAGTATAGTGCCAGCAGCCGACCTGGCGAGGCCCGCGACGATCGAGATCTGGAGCGCCCGACGTGACCCCGCAGCTGCTGCTCACCCGCGAAGAGGCCCGCCATCTCGCGCTCGTCGCGCAACGGCTGGAGGGCCGTCCCGACGGCGTCGCGATGGGCGAGCGCCAACGTCTGCACGCCACGATCGCGGCGCTGGGCTGCGTCCAGCTCGACACCATCAGCGTCGTCTCGCGCTCGCATCAGACCGTGCTTTGGAGCCGTCTCGGCGGCTACGATCCCGCGGAGCTCGCCGCGCTCCACTTCCCCGACGGCGACTTGATCGAGTATTGGGCGCACGCCGCCGCGCTCGCGCCGACGACCTCGTTCCCCTACTTCCGCGACATGATGGACCGCTTCCGCGACCCCGTCCGCTCGCCGTCGGCGAAATGGGGCGAGGAGAACGCGACCATCATCGCCGAGGTCCTCGACGCGATCGGGCGACGGGGTCCGCTCGCTTCCCGTGACTTCGAGCGGCCGGAGGGGCCGCGGCCCGCGGCGTGGTCGTGGTGGGGCGGCAAACCGGCCAACCAGGCGCTCGATCTCCTCTGGTCCCGCGGGGACCTCGCGATCGTCAAGCGGGTTGGCTTCCAGCGCGTCTACGACCTCGTCGAGCGCGTGATCCCGGAGGAGATTCTGGAGCACCGGCCGTCGCCGGAGGACCGCCGCCGCTTCTTCGCGGACCGTGCGCTCCGCGCGCTCGGCATCGCGACGCCGCAGTGGATGGCCGACTACTTCCGGAGCGGCATGAAGTACGTCAGCCCGCAGCAAGCCGCGGGCGAACTCCGGGAACTCACCCGACTTGGAGCCGCGATCCCGGTCGCGGTCGAGGATGGCGCGGGGCCGCACTGGCTCGACGGCGCGCTCGAACCCGCGTTGGCGCGCTTCCGCGCGGGCGCGGAACGCCCCGTCCGCACGACGCTGCTCTCGCCCTTCGACAGCCTGGTCTGGAACCGCGACCGGGCGCTTCGCCTCTTCGATTTCGACTACCGTCTGGAGAGCTACACCCCCGCGCACAAACGGCTCTACGGCTACTACACCCTTCCGATCCTGCACCGGGGCCGCGTGATCGGCCGTCTGGACCCCGTCTACCGGTGCAAGGAACGCGTCCTCACGATCCGCGCGATTCATCTCGAGCGGGGCGTGCGCGCCACGAAAAAGATGGCCGCCGAGATCGCCGCCGCCCTGCGCTCCTTCATCGCATTCCTCGGCGGCGGGACGATCGTCTGCCTGTGCGATCCGGACCGGCCCATCGAAGCGGCGGTGAGCGCCTCCTGCCTGGCGCGGTGAACCGCATTGCGTCGAACAGTCAATCGCGGACTCCGGGTCAAGAAGGTCAACGGGAATAACAACGATCGCCAGAATCGATGCGTTAAATGAGGCCCCGTCCGCATATATGAGTGCCTAAGAAGCGGCATCGATGCGCCATGACCTTGGTTGACGTAATCGTTCACATCCCTTTATCATCACAGGCGGGACGGCGCGGCTCCTGTGCGATGACGCGCGGAGTTCCACGCCCGCGGCAGACAGACTCGCGGGGCGCATCCCGCCTTACCGACCGAAGCATCCCCGACAGGGGAACGACACATGAGGAGCAATGGAATGAGCGGGGCTATTCCCTTCTTCCTGGAGGCATTGCTCATCGCGGCCATCTCGATCCTGGGCACGTACGTGTACCTGGACAAACGCGCGAAGTCGCACGTCAGCCTGGCGAAGTCCAAGGCCGACGAGATTGTGGCGGACGCGGAGCGGCAGCGGAGAGACGCGTCACTGGCGGCGAAGGACGAGGCGATTCATCTGCGGACGGAGATCGATCGCGAGGTCACCGCCCGGCGCAAGGAGATCGAGCGGATCGAGCGCCGCACGGAGCAGAAAGAGGAGTCCATCGATCGCAAGTTCGCGACCTTCGACGAGCGCGAGCTTGCGGTGAAACGGATCGAGTCCGCCGCCGCGGCCGCCAAGGACGCCTGGGAGCAGGACCGCGCGCGGCAGGCGGCGGAGCTTGAGCAGGCGCGGACGCGGCAGGCGGCGGAGCTCGGGCAGATCAAGGCGCGCACCGTCCAGGAGCTGGAGCGCGTCGCGGGCCTGACCGCCGACGAGGCGCGCCAGGAGCTGGTCGCCGAGGTCGAGGTCGAAGCCCGGGCGATGGCCGTCCGCCGGCTCCACGAGATCGACATCGAGATGCACGACGAGGCGGAGCGCCGCTCGCGGAAGATCCTCGCGACCACGATCCAGCGCATCGCCACGGACTACGTCGCGGAGTCCACGACCTCGGTCGTGCCGCTGCCGAGCGACGAGATGAAGGGCCGGATCATCGGCCGGGAAGGCCGCAACATCCGCGCGCTCGAGCAGGCGACCGGAGTCGACCTGATCGTCGACGACACGCCGGAGGTCATCACCGTCTCGGCCTACGACCCGCTGCGGCGCGAATTGGCCCGTCGCAGTCTGCAGAAGCTGCTCCAGGACGGCCGGATCCACCCGGCGCGGATCGAGGAGGTCGTCGCCAAGACGCAGGCCGAGTTGGACCAGACGATCCGGGAGGAGGGCGAGAAGGTCGCCTACGAAGCCAACGTCGTCGGCCTGCATCCGGACCTGATCAAGCTGCTCGGCCGGCTCAAGTTCCGCACGAGCTACGGCCAGAACGTCCTCCACCATTCGCTCGAGGTCTCGATGATCGCCGCGGCGCTGGCGGCGGAGATCGGCGCGGACATCAACGTCTGCAAAACCGGCGGGCTTCTGCACGACATCGGCAAGGCGGTCGACCACGAGGTCGAAGG
>JBPCRG010000369.1:0-3545 GCA_050997095.1 Thermomicrobiales bacterium
GTCTTGGGGAGGTCGCAGAAGACGATCGCCTTGGGGCACTTGAAGCGGGCGAGTCGGGTGCGGCAGTGCGCGATGAGCTCCGGCTCGGTCGTCGATGCGCCGGGGCGGAGGGTGACGAAGGCCTTCGGGGTCTCGCCCCAGGCGTCGTCAGGGACGCCGACGACGGCGACCTCGAGGACGGCGGGGTGGCTGCTGAGGGCCTGCTCGACCTCGATGGTGGAGATGTTCTCGCCGCCGCTGATGATGATGTCCTTGGCGCGGTCGCGGAGCTCGACGTAGCAGTCGGGGTGCATGACGCCAAGGTCACCGGAGTGGAACCAGCCGCTGCGGAAGGCTGTGGCGGTGGCATCGTCGTCCAGGTAGTAGCCCTTCATGGTGTTGTTGCCGCGCATGACGACCTCGCCGAGGGTCTGGCCGTCGGCGGGGACATCGGTCATCCGCTCGTCGACGACGCGGGCGTCGTCGGCGACGAGGTAGCCGACGCCCTGGCGGGCTTTGACCCGGCTCCGCTCCTCGACCGGCAGCGCGTCCCACTCCCGCTGCCACTCGCAGACGGTGTAGGGGCCGTAGACTTCGGTCAGCCCATAGACGTGGATGATCTCGACCCCCAGCGCCTCCATCTGGGCGATGGTCTGGGGCGAGGGCGGGGCCGCGGCGACGGAGACGGTCAGCTTGGTCTCGAGCGGCGTCGCGGGGGCGTCCGGGTGGTTGGCGAGCGAGATCAGGACGGTCGGCGCGCCGCAGAGGTGCGAGACGCTACGGGTGCGGACCAGATCCCAGACGGTTCCGGCGTCGAACTTGCGCAGGCAGACGTGGGTGCCGCCGATCGCGGTGACCGCCCAAGGGTAGCACCAGCCGTTGCAATGGTACATCGGCAGGGTCCAGAGGTAGACGCTGTCGCTCGACATCCGCGTCTCGAGCAGCTCGCCGAGGGAGTTGAGGTAGGCGCCGCGGTGGGTGTACATCACGCCCTTCGGCCGACCAGTCGTGCCGCTGGTGTAGTTGATCGAGATCACCTCGTCCTCGTCCTCGATCGGCCAAGAAAGCGGCGCGGAGGAGGAATCCGCGAGCAGCGATTCGTAGTCGACGCCGAGCGCCGCCGCCCCGTCCGACTGCAGGTCGGCCACGGTGATCACGTGGGCGAGCGCGGGCAGGTCCGGCAGGATCTGGGCGACGAGCGCGGCGTATTCGTTGTCGACGAGGAGGGCGCGGGCTTCGGAGTGCTCCAGGATGTACCGGACCTCTTCCGCGGTCAGCCGGGTGTTGATCGCGACCAGGATGCCGCCCGAGAGGGGCACGCCGAAGTGCGCCTCCAGCATCTGCGGGATGTTCGGCAGCAGCGCGGCGACGCGGTCGCCCTTCCCGATCCCCAACCCGCGCAGCCCGGACGCGAGCCGGTGCACGCGCGCCTCCATCTCCGGGTACGTCCACGAGCGGTCGCCGTAGACGATCGCGGGCTTGGTCCGGAAGACGTCGGCGCTGCGCTGGAGAAAGCGGTACGGCGTCAGGTGCGAGCGGTGGACCTCGGCCGGATACATGCCTCTTCCTCCAACGGGAATCCGCGACGCGCAGTCGCTATGATTGCGGCGACGGTCGGGACGGGCGGCGCGGAGGCCAATGGTCGAGTTGCGCACGAAGTCTGTTTATACACGGAACGTCGGCGCAGAATGCGGAGTCCTCACCGTCCGAGGCTTGCGACGAGTGTCTCTTCGTCGGCGCTTCGTGCCTCAGGATGTCGGCGGAGGAGGCGAGTCCAGCCTGTCATTCTGACGCAGGAAGAATCTCGTTGCGGTGTTGCCCGCCCGACGCCTCTCGATGGAGGGGGAACGTCGACGAGATCCTTCGTGCCTCAGGATGACCCCCTTGAGTGTCATGCTGACGAAGGAAGAATCTCGTCGCGCTGCCCGCCAGACGCATCTCGATGGGGGAGAACGCCGATGGAATTCTTCGTGCCTCAATTCCCTGTCCAAATGGCATTCGCCGTGCCCGCCGTCGCCTCCCCTTTCCCCCGAACTCGGGGGAAAGGGGGTTGGAGGGATAGGGGGCCGTTGGACGGGCCACGCAGGATGACGGTGGAGGGGGAGGCTCCTTCCGGCCCGGCACAGCCGAAATGCGCAGCCGAAAGACGTAGTGGCGCACAACAACCGGGATAGAAACGAGGCCGACCATGCAGGACAAACGCACGAGCCTTGCCGACGCGATCGGGTCGATCCGGTCGGGGGCGCGCTTGGCGCTGGGGGGGAACACGCTGCACCGGGGGCCGTGCGCGGCGGTCCACGAGATCGTGCGGCAGGGCATCGGCGGGCTGGAGGTCGTGAAGACGGCCGGGGCTTACGATGTCGATCTGCTCGCCGCGACCGGGCTGGCGGCGAGCGCGTCGGTCGGGTTCGTCGGGTTCGAGACGGTCTACGGGCTCGCCCCGAATTACCGGCGCGCGGTCGAGGCGGGGTCGCTGACGGTGAACGAGCACGCCTGCTATTCGGTGATCGCGGGGCTGCGCGCCGCGATCCAAGGGGTGCCGTTCATGCCCATCGCGGGGATGTTCGGCTCCGACCTGATCGCGGCGCGCGGCTTCAGGACCATCGCCGATCCGTACACGGGGGAGGAGGTGGTCGCGATCCCGGCGCTGGCGCCCGATGTCGCGATCATCCATGTCCAGGAGGCGGACGAGTTCGGCAACGCGCGGATCGTCGGCGGCGTCTTCGAGGACGCGCTTATGGCGCAGGCCGCCCGGCGGGTGATCGTCACCGCCGAGCGGATCGTCGACGGCGCGCTGTTCGAGGCGACCCCCGAGATGGTCTCGATCCCGGCGCTCTACGTCGACGCGGTGGTCGAGGCGCCGCGGGGGGCCGCGCCCTGCGGCTGCGCAGGCGAGTACGGGTACGACCGGGACTACCTCGACGCCTACATCGCCGCCAGCAAGGATTCGGAGCGACTGCAAAGGTTTATCGCGGAGCGCATCCTCGCCCCGGCGCTGGCGGCGGCGTGAGCGGGAAGGTCGGCGCTGGCGGGGCGGTCGGGCCGCGCGAGGTGATGGCGGTCTCGCTGGCGCGCCTGCTGCGGGACGGCGAGACCGTCTTCCACGGCGTCGCGTCGCCCCTGCCGATGGTCGCGATCCTGCTCGCGAAGGCGCTGCACGCGCCCGATCTGGTCTACCTCAACATCGCCGGCGGGACGGATCCGAGGCCGGAACGCCTGCCGCTCTCGACGGTCGACCCGATGCTCCAGCGGGGCACGCGGTCGCTGCTGACGCTGACCGAGCTCTTCGACCTCGCCGCGCGGGGGCGGCTCGACACGGCGTTCCTCAGCGGCGTGCAGATCGACGGCTGCGGGCGGATCAACATGAGCGTGATCGGCGACTTCGCGCGGCCGAAGGTGCGGCTGCCCGGCGGGGCGGGCAGCGCCGCGCTGATGCCGAAGGCCCAGCGCACGATCCTCTGGCGCACGAAGCATGACCCCAAGACGTTCGTCGAGCGGCTCGATTTCGTGACCGCGCAGGGCAACGTCGACCGGGTCGTCACCCCGCTCTGCGTCTTCCGGCGAAT
>JBPCRG010000396.1:0-3494 GCA_050997095.1 Thermomicrobiales bacterium
GGTCGGGATCTCGCCCTTCTTCCTGAACATGCTGCCCTACCTCTTCACGATCGCCGTGCTCGTGCTGGCGACGGGCGAGACGGCCTGGCGCCGGATCGGGGCGCCGGCCGCGCTCGGCCGCCCGTACCTCCGCGAAGAACGCGGCTGACGGCGCGGGCGAGCCGCTTCGGGGCCGCACGGCCGTACAATGGAGACGAAGGACCATCCTCTCAAAGGAGGCCGAGATGCCAGTCACCCAACACACCTACCGGGCCGTGGCGCTGGAGGACCCCGAGGGGCAATGGGGGCTGGACCGTGGCAGACTGCGGGAGAAGCCGTCGATGAGCGTGTCGCACAATCGCCAGATGGCGCGCCTCGTCCACATGCTCAACGCGCAGCTCTCCATGGACGAGTTCGAGGTCCGGATGAACACGGGCCGTCTGCGCTTCCAGGACGAGACCTATTTTGTGCCGGACGTCCACGTCGTTCCCGTCTCGTTCGTCGGATTGGACACGATGGCGGAGGAATCGCTCGACGTGCTCGACCGGGCCGTCCCGCTCGTGGTCGAGGTCTGGTCGCCCTCGACCGGCGGCTACGACGACGACCGCAAGATCCCCGAATACCGGCGCCGGGGCGACCTCGAGATCTGGCGGATCCATCCGTTCGAAAAGATTCTGACGATGTGGCGGCGTCGGCCGGACGGAACGCATGCGGAATCCTCCGTCGGGGGCGGCCTCGTCGCGCCGTCCGCCCTGCCCGGGGTCACCGTCGATCTCGACGAGCTGTTCGCGTCGGGATAGGACGCGGCCGGCGGGATCCAGAAGCGGCGTGCGGCAGCCTGCCCATGCATCGTCGATCGTCAGCGAGCCGACAAAGGAGCAGACGCCGTGCCGATCGACAAGCGCTCCTCCTGGTCGGCCCGGCGCGACGTCGTCCTGACCATCCTGGGCTGGCTCGCGGTGGCGTGGGTCCTCCTCTTCGTCCTCGGCCGCCTGGGCCACAGCCTGTTCCTGCTCACGTTCGCCGCCCTGCTCGCCTTCGTCCTGGATCCGGCGATCCGCGCGCTTGAGCGCCACATGCCCAGAATCGCCGCGGTCCTGCTCGCCTACCTGTTGGCGCTGGGAGGCTTGGGCGCGGTGCTCTACCTGGTGGTGAGCACCGCGGTCGAGCAAATCCAGTCGGTGATCCCGACGGTGCGGGATCTCCTGACCCCAAGCGGGGCCGGCGAGTCGTCCCCGGTCGTCCGCTCGCTGGAGCGGGCCGGGGTTTCGCACCAGCGCATCGTCGACGCCGGCCAGCGCGTCACCGCCCAGGCGGAGCACCTGACCGGGAGCCTGCTGCCGATCCTTCAGGGGACCTTCAGCTCGATCCTCGACGTGGTCCTGGTGCTCATCCTGAGCGTCTATCTGGTCCTCGACGGCGGCCGGCTCGTCGGCTGGCTGCGGACCGGCACGCCGCGGACCATGCGGCCCCGGATCGAGTTCCTGCTCGCGACGTTCGAGCGCATCGTCGGCGGGTACGTCCGCGGACAGCTGATCCTCTCGACGCTCATCGGCGTGCTGGTCGGCGGCGGGATGGCGGTGTTCCGGGTTCCGGACGCGCTCCTGCTCGGCATCCTGGCCTTCGTGCTCGCCTTCATCCCGATCCTCGGCACGCTCGTCTCGGGGGCTGCGTGCGTCCTGCTCGCGCTCACCCAAGGCCTGCTGATCGCGGCCGGGGTCCTGGCCTATTTCGTCGTGATGCACGTGATCGAGGGTGACGTGCTGGGGCCGCGGATCGTGGGCAAGGCGCTGGGGCTGCATCCGATCGTGTCGATCCTGGCCGTGATCACCGGGTCCGAGCTGTTCGGCGTGACCGGGGCGCTCTTCGCGGCGCCGCTGAGCGGGATCGGACTGGCGATCCTGACGGCGGGGTGGTCCGCCTGGAAGGAATCCCATCCGGAGGAGTTCGCGGCGGGCAGGGAGCGGGTCGAGGCAGGGATCCGATCGGCGCTCGACGAGACGTAGAGGATCGGCACGCCGACGGGGCGGGCGGCCCGCGGGCCCGGGAGGCGGACAGGACGAGTCGGTTGGGGCGACGATGCGGAGCGCGCCTTGGAAAACCGGCGGGCAGTGGTTAGCATTCAACGGCAGCGACCCGCTGTCGGCGCTCCGCCCCTCCCCCGCGAGGGTCCGCCGACGAATGCACCGCCGACGGACACGCGATCAGCGCCGGAACGGCGCCGAAAGAGGGGGCCCGTGGTCGCCGAGACGCATTCGCCGTTCACGCCGCGCCGGGAGATGCGGGAACGGACCGGACATCTGCCCCTGCGCCGCTACGAGCGGCCGATCGAAGCCGCGGGAGCGTCCGCCGTGCTCCCCGCCCGCGAGTCGATGTCGTTCGAGGAGGGGCGGGCGGCGATCGCCGGGTCGGCGATCCTCCCCGGCGCGCAGGCGCTGGTGCTCGGGCTCCTGCGGACGGGGACGACGCGCTTCTTCCCCGGCGGCGGGGTGGGCATCGAGTACAGCTCTCTCTTGAAGACGGCCGTCCGTCCCGACTATCTGGCGGGGCACGTGCGCGAGGTGGCCGCGCATCTCGCCGCGCAACGGATCGACCTGCTGCTGGTGCCGGGCATGTCCGGATATCCGGTGGGTGCGGGGTACGCGATGGTGGCCGGGCTGCCGGCGATCCTGCTCAAGAAGCAGAAGCTGCGGAGCGACCCGGAGGCGAGATACCCGGCCGGCTCGTTCGCGATCCCCTCGTACACGGGGGAGGGCGACGTGGTGATCAGCGCCGACCTCGACGCCGTGCGCGACATCGTCGCCTGCGTCGCCAAGCCGCAGATCGCCGCGCAGGCCGACTCGGCCAGCGTGCTGCTCACCATCCGCGCCGCCGGAGCCGACGACATCATCGACAAGGCGACGATGGCCCACGCGATCACCGACAACGCACCGCTCTTCTGCCAGCCGGCGTTGGACGAGGCGATCGCCGCGCACCGCGCCCGCACCGGCGACCGCCGCCCAATCGCGTCCCGGGTGGAGGTCGCGACGTGGGTGACCCCGCTGATCAAGGCCTACAACGGCCCGTGCGAGCATCTGATGACGCACTTCGGGATCCGGCCCTTCGCCGGCGTCACCGTCACCAGCGTCCACCTGGACCCGTGCGCGATCGGGATCGAGGGGGTGGGGGTGGTGAGGTTCGCGTCGGGGGGTCAGGGGTCGGGGATCGGGGGTCGGGGTTCGACGAACGGAGCCGGCGAGATTGGCTAGCCCTTCCTGATGCCGATGCCCGTCCGTCCAGACCTGATCCCCGAACAAGGAGTCCCCGGTGCGCCACACCCGGCTGCCTTGCGGCGATGATTCGGCCGAACACGCGCCTGATCAGTCTGACGAGCCCGCACAATCCGGCCGGCACCGTGATCGGTTCGGACGAGATGGGGGCGATCATCGCGCTCTGCGAGGCGCGCGGCTGCCGGCTTCTCCTCGACGAGACACACCGCGCGCTCGGCGCCGAACCGGCCCGGCCCGACGCCGCGC
>JBPCRG010000412.1:0-7399 GCA_050997095.1 Thermomicrobiales bacterium
TCCTATCAACATTGACCGGTTCCCGCCCACATCGCGGCCATCCGGTCTAGTCAAAGGGGACGGCTTGCACCTTCGCTCCTCAGTGCTCCCTCCATCGTCAATCGACCTAAAGGCCATTGACGAAGCGACACCCCACCCCCGTCATTCCGAGCGGAGCCCGCAGGCGCAGTCGCGGGGTCCAGGAATCCCTTCGACTGAAGGGAGAACCGTCGTCGGTCGGGGCGATGACGAATGATGATGCACAGAAAGCCCCAGGTGAAGCCGAAGGCCAGGGATCCCGAATGCCACCCTGACGGGAAAGGATCTCCCCGCCCGCGATTCGCCCATGACGGCGCGATTCGGAGGCCGGGCTAACTCGCATAGTGGCACGCCACCCAATGGTCGGGCTCCTTCTCCAGCAGCGCGGGCTCGTCGGTCACGCAGTTTGGCTGCGCGATCGGGCAACGGGGGTGGAATCGGCAGCCGGACGGCGGATTCGCCGGGCTCGGCACGTCGCCCTCAAGAATGATCCGCTGCCTGGTCCGACCCGGCTCCGGCAACGGGATCGCGGAGATCAGCGCCTGGGTGTAGGGATGCTTGGGCCTCTCGATGATCGTCCGCGAATCGCCGATCTCCACGAGTTTGCCGAGATACATCACGCCGATGCGGTCGCTGATGTGCGCGACCACGCCGAGGTTGTGGGCGATGAAGAGGTAGGTCAAATTGAACTGGGACTGCAGGTCCTTGAGCAGATTCAACACCTGCGCCTGGATCGAGACGTCCAGCGCCGAGACGGGTTCGTCGCAGATCACCAGCTTCGGATTGAGCGCCAGCGCCCGCGCGATCCCGATCCGCTGCCGCTGCCCGCCCGAGAACTCGTGGGGGTAGCGGTTCGCGAAGTAGGCGTTGAGCCCGACGACGCGGAGCAGATCCTGCACCTTTTCCCGGCGCTCGTCGCGCGAGCCGATCCCCGCGATGTTCAAGGGCTCGGCGATCACCGAGCCGACCGTCATCCGGGGATCGAGCGACGCGGTGGGATCCTGGAAGATCATCTGGATGTCGCGCCGGTGCGGCCGCATCTGCCCGGCGGTCAGCTTGCTCAGATCCGTGCCGTTAAAGACGATCTGGCCCTCGGTCGGCTCGTAGAGCCGGATCACCGTCTGGCCGAGCGTCGTCTTGCCGCAGCCGGACTCTCCCACCAGCCCGAACGTCTCGCCGCGCCGCACCGCGAACGAGACGTCGTCCACGGCCCGGATCGTCAGCCCCGCCCCGCCCAGGAATCCGCCGCCGACCCGGAAGTATTTCTTCAGATGCTCGACGCGAAGGATCTCGGCGGATTCGGTCGGGGGTACCGGCTTCTCCAGCGGGGATCGGGTCGTCGTGGCGGCCTTGGGCGTTGAGGTTGCCATGGTCACGAGACCTCGACCGGGAGCGCCGTGGAGCCGATCGGTTCGGCGCGGGCCCCCGGGAACCAGCAGGCGGCCCATTGCCCGGGCGCCGACTCGACAAGTGGCGGCTCGGTCTCGCATTTCGCCTGCCGCCGCGGGCAGCGCGGGGCGAACCGGCACCCCTTGGGCGGCGAGAGCAGATCGGGCGGCATCCCGCCGATCGGGGTCAGCGGCTCCTTGACCCGGTCGCCCAGCCGCGGCATCGAGTTCAGGAGCCCCATCGTGTAGGGATGCTGCGGGTCGGGGAACAGCCTGAGCGCCGTGCCCTGCTCGACGATCCGCCCCGCGTACATCACGATCACCCGCTGGCAGACTTCGGCGACGACGCCCAGGTCGTGCGTGATCAAGATGATCGCCGTCTTGAAATCGCGGTTCAGCCCGGCCATCAACTCAAGGATCTGCGCCTGGATCGTGACGTCGAGAGCCGTCGTCGGCTCGTCCGCGATCAGCACCTTGGGATTGCAGGCGAGCGCGATCGCGATCATCACCCGCTGGCGCATGCCGCCGGAGAATTGGGGGGGAGAGGAGTGGAACCGGTCCTCGGGAGCGGGGATGCCGACCCGGCGGAGCAGGTCGATCGCCCGGATCTCCGCCTCCTCCTTGCTCAGGCCCAAATGGATCTGGAGCGGCTCCATGACTTGGTTGCCGACGGTGTAGACCGGATTGAGCGACGTCATCGGATCTTGGAAGATCATCGCGATGTCGTTGCCGCGGACCCGCCGCATCTCGCCTTCTGAGACCCTGACCAGATCGCGGGTCGCCCCGTCGATCGTCAAAAGGATCTCGCCGCCGACGATGCGCCCGGGCGGGTTGGGCACCAGACGCATGACGCTCAACGCGGTGACGCTCTTGCCGCATCCGGACTCGCCGACGATGCCGAGCGTCTCGCCCTCGCCGACGGCGAAGGAGATGCCGTCGACGGCGAAGACCACGCCCGAGCGGGTGAAGAATTGCGTCTGCAGACCGTTGACCTGGAGGACGGATCGCGTCGTCCGTTCCCGCGCCCCCGCCCCGGAGATGGTCGCGGGGCTCGCCGCTGTCGCCGCCAAGGTCGCCTCCATCGTCATCTATCGGGAGTCCCGCAAGCGGCCGAGGCGGCGTTGCCCGTGTCGTTCGGTCGGTCGCCGCTCTGTGTCGCGCAGATCGCTGCTGCGGTCGCGCCGTCAACGGAGATGTCACCCATGCGCTAGTCGTTTCCCTTGGGGTCGAGCGCGTCGCGAAGCCCGTCGCCGAGGAACGTGAACCCGAGCATCGTCAATCCGATCGCCAGAACGGGGAAGACGAGCATGTGCGGATTGGTCTGGATGTCGCCGGGGTTGCTCGCCGCGCCGACCATCTGCCCCCAGCTCGCCTGCGGCGGCCGGATGCCGACCCCGACGAAGCTGATCGCCGCCTCCGTGAAGATCGCGGTGGGGATGCCGAAGGTCACGGCGACGATGATCGGGGTCAGGCTGTTCGGGAGGAGGTGGCGCAGGATGATGTAGGGCCCGCTCGCCCCCGCGACCTTGGAGGCCTTGACGTAGTCCTGCTCGCGAAGCGTCAGGAACTGACCCCGGATCAGCCGTGCCTCGGTCACCCAGCCGATCAGACCGATCGCGAGGAAGATGTTCAGCAAGCCCGGGCCGCGCCAGTTCACGAACATCAGCACCAGCAGGACCTGGGGGATCGTGAAGATCACGTCCACGAGCCGCATCAGCACATTGTCGACGCGGCCGCCGTAGTAGCCCGCGATCGAGCCGACGGGGATCGCGATCGAGAGGATGATGAGGTAGGCGACCACGCCCACCAGGAGCGAGACCCGCGCTCCGTACATCATCCGGCTGAAGATGTCGCGCGCGTTCGCGTCAAGCCCGAACGGCCAGATCCAGTTCGGCGCGTGACGGGCGAGCCGGACGTCGACCACTTCGCTTTCGCCGTACGGAGCGAGCAGCGGAGCGAAGGCGGCGACCAGGATGAAGAGGGTGACGAGCGTCAGCCCGATCAGCGCCAGACGGTTGCGGACCAGCCGGCGCCAGGCGTCTCGCCAAAGGCTCGCGGGCTTCCGCGTCGTCGCCTCGGACGCCGCCCCGAGTTCGCCGAGAACCCCCGGGCCCGCGTCCACGACCGGCGCGGGAAAGGCGGCGGCGTCCTGCCGCACCGGAAAGCCGAGCGTGTCGATCGGGCGGTCACCGTGTGCCATCGGAACTCCCCGCGCCGGCGTGGCGAGTGCGCGCCGGCGCACCTAGTAGCGGATCCGGGGATCGATGAGGCCATACGTGAGGTCGACGAGCAGATTCATTCCCGCGAGGAAGACGCCATAGACGAGCGTCACCGCCAGGATCATGGGCTGGTCCTTGGTCTGCATGCTCTCCACGTAGAACTTGCCCATTCCCGGCACGTTGAAGATTTTTTCGACGAAGAACGAGCCCGTGCCGACCGCGGCGAAGATCGGCCCGACCAGCGTGACGACGGGGATGAGCGCGTTCTTCAGGACGTGCTTCATCACGACCTTCCGCTCGGCCACACCTTTCGCCCGGGCCGTGCGGACGTAGTCGGAGCGGATCACGTCGATCATGCTGGACCTCGTGTACCGGGCGAGCGTCGCCAAGGGCGCGGCCGCGAGCGCGATCGTCGGCAGGATCCAGTCCTTCGGCGAGTCCCAACCGCTGACGCGCAGACCGAGATCGAGCCCGTGGTCGGGAAGCCAGACCGCGAAAAGCAGGATCAGGAGGAAGCCCATCACGAAGTTCGGCATGCTGTAGAAGAGGATCGCGACCGTGATCGAGAGGTAGTCGATCACCCCGTTCTGGTTGACGGCGGCGAGGATCCCCAGCGTCATCCCGATCACGATCGCCAGCACCGCCGCCATCGCGCCGAGGTGCAGGGAGATCGGGAAGGTGCGGCTGATGATCTCTCTGACCTGCTGGCCCCGCCAGACGTACGACTCGCCGAAATTCCCGTGGAGGGAGTTCCAGAGATAGAGCCCGAACCGCTCCCAGACCGGCTTGTCGACCCCGTAGAGATGCTCCAGCTCGGCGATCTTCTGGGGGGTCATGCGGTCCATGTTGCCGAGCGCGAACGGGCTGCCCGGCGTCAGCTGCATGATGATGAAGGTGATCGCGGTCATACCCAGGAGCGTCGGGATGAACCACATCATCCGGGCGAGCGCGTAGCGCAGCATTGGAGCCCGTCCTCTCGTGGCGGCGCCGTCGCGAATCGAAACGTTCCTGACGGGCGATCGACGATCGCGCCTGCGGCCCACTTGCGGTTGTCTTTGCCGAATTGCCAGAATGTACCATCCTCATGGTGGGGTGTCAAACGCGGACGGAGGTCCTAGGCGTCCCTTGGAAACGGTCCATCGACCTTTCGGCACGCCGTCGATGAAATCCCCGGTTCCTTGGCGAGACGTCGAACGGCTCGCTCCTCGACGGTCATTCCGATCTGGAAGGAATAGCGTGGCCACCCGCGAAGCCGAGAGACGAATCGTTTTCGAGGAAAACCGACAGTGATCCGAAGAGGGGTCGCCACGGCGTCGGCGCACCGTCCGCGGCCGACCTCCTACAAAATGAAGTTGCTGAGGTCGTCGTCGGCCGCGACGTCGCCGACCCTGCGGGTCACGAAGCTGCGGTCGATGGTGACCGTCTGGCCCTTGTACGAATCCGCGTCGAACGAGATCTCCTCGACGACCTTCTCGATGATCGTCTGGAGCCGCCGCGCGCCGATGTCCTCGGTCCGGGAATTGACCTGGTTCGCCAGCTGCGACATCTCCCGCAGCCCGTCCTCGGTGAACTGGAGGTCGAGCCCCTCGGTCGCGAGCAGCGCCTGATATTGCTTGGTCAGCGCGTTCTGCGGCTCGGTCAAGATCGCATAGAGATCCTCCTCCGAGAGGCTGCTCAGCTCGACCCGGATCGGGAACCGGCCCTGCAGTTCCGGGATCAGATCCGAGGGCCGGACGTTGTGGAACGCGCCCGCCGCGATGAAGAGCACGTGGTCGGTCTTGACCGCCCCGTACCGCGTCATCACGACCGACCCTTCGACGATCGGCAGCAGGTCGCGCTGCACCCCCTCGCCAGAGACATCGGCGCCGTATTCGCCGTTCGAGGAGATGGTCTTGTCGATCTCGTCCAGGAACACGACCGCCGAATCCTCGACCCGCCTGATCGCGTCGTCGATCACGGCGTCGAAGTCGACCAGGCGGTTCGCCTCCTGCTGGGTGAGGATCCGCCGCGCCTCCCGCACCGACACCCGCCGCCGCATCGGCCGCCGCGGCGCCAGGCCGCCCAGGAAATCCTGGAACGTGTCGTAGAGATCATCGGCGGTCATCCCCGCCACGAATTCCAGCGGGTTGTAGTCGTCGGCGAACTCGTCGCCGTCGATCTCGATCTCGACCGTCTCCTCCTCCAGCGCGTTGTCGTTAAGCAGCTGCAGAAGCCGCTTCTGCTCGCGCTGAAGGCGCCGCTGGGACGCGACGTCCTTGCGCTGGGCCGCCGGGTCCAGCGTCTCCTCCGCAACGGCGCCGTTCAGCTTCCGGCCGTTGCGCGCGGGCTTCCGTTCGATCAGCTGCTCCGCGAGCAGCTCCGCCAGCCGTTGGACCGCGGTCGACGCCGCCTCGTCCTTGACCAGCTCCATGCGCTGCCCGTGCAGGTTGCTGATCGCGATCTCGACCAGGTCGCGGACGATCGACTCCACGTCGCGTCCGACGTAGCCCACCTCGGTGAACTTCGTCGCCTCGACCTTGCTGAAGGGCGCCTCGACGATCTTCGCGGCCCAGCGCGCGATCTCGGTCTTGCTCACGCCGGTTGGACCGATCATCAGGATGTTCTTCGGCTGCACCTCCTGGCGCAGTTCATCGGTAAGCAACTGCCGACGGTAGCGGTTGCGGAGCGCCACGGCCACGGCGCGCTTCGCGTCCTGCTGCCCGATGATGTATTTGTTCAATTCGGTCACGATCTGCGCGGGGGTCAGATCCTCCAACGCAGGCCGATCGGACGCTTTGTCGGTTGTTCCCCGGGGGCTCGGCCCGCTTGGCGCGGGTCGTGGAGCGCGATCAGTCACTAGTCCCGCTCCTCTTCAGTGTCGTCCGCGTCGCGATGCTCGACAGAGCGCGCTTCGTCGTCATCGTCGTCCTCGTCCTCGTCGTCCGCGTCAACTGCCGCATTCCCGGCGGCCGCCTCGATGGTGACCTGATCGACGATCGACGCCGCCGCGAGCTGGGACCCCTCCAGCGTCTCCTGCGAGCCGATCACACCCTCTCCCGACTCGTTCGGCCGCACGGTCTCGATCGTGAAATGGTCGTTCGTGAAGATGCACAGATTCGCGGCGACGCGCATCGCCGCCTCGACGATCGCGCGCGCGTCGAGGTCGGTGTGCTGCAGCAGGGCCTTCGCCGCCGCAGTCGCGTACGGGGCGCCGGACCCGATCGCCGCCACGCCGTCATCCGGTTCGATCACGTCGCCCTCGCCGGAGAGCACGAGCACCGAATCGATGTCCGCGACGAGCAACTGGGCCTCCAGACGCCGCAGGTAGCGGTCGGTCCGCCACTCCTTCGCGAGCTCGACCGACGCCCGCCGGAGGTTGCCGTCCCAGGACTTGAGCTGCGCCTCGAACTTCTCGAAGAGGGTCAGGGCATCGGCCACCGCGCCCGCGAAACCGGCCAGGACCTGCCCGTCGCGCAGGGTGCGGATCTTGCGGGCCCCGTGCTTGAGCACGACGTCGCCTTGGGTCACCTGTCCGTCCCCGGCGAGCGCGACCGTATTGCCGCGTTTGACAGCGATGATCGTCGTCGCCCGGAGGCGGCGGATGTTCGAGTATTGGTCGCTGGGAATCACAATGGGGGGGTCCAGTCAACGTCCATCGGTCGCGGCGCCCGCGTCCGGCGACTCCAGGGGCACCAAGTCTCGCCGCCCCTCCCATGAGTGTACCGTAGGGCGCAAAGCCCGGCCGCGCTCCCGATCGACCGCCGCAAGGGCGATCGACGGCGCGGACGCCTGCCT
>JBPCRG010000428.1:0-6261 GCA_050997095.1 Thermomicrobiales bacterium
CGGCATGTTCGAGGCCGGCGACTACGCGAAGCAGGGCTGGACCATCGACGTCGGCACGCCGCTGCAGGCCGATTCGGGTTATGAGTACACCGACATCTTCCCGGCGATGATCTCGGCCCTCTCCGGCGCGGACGGCAAACTCTACGCGGCCCCGTTCTACGGCGAGAGCTGCATGCTCTACTACCGGACGGACCTCTTCAAGGCCGCCGGCCTGACCATGCCCGAGAAGCCGAAGTGGACGGAGATCGCGGACTTCGCGGCCAAGCTGCACAAGAAGGAGGGCCCGTACGGCATCTCCATGCGCGCGCTGCCCGGTTGGGGCGAGTTCGGCGCGCCGCTTACCGCGACGATGAACGCCTTCGGCGGGCGCTGGTTCGACGAGCAGTGGAAGAGCCAACTCGCCTCGCCGAAGAGCGCGGCGGGGATCAAGTTCTACACCGACCTGCTGATCAACTCCGGCCAGCCCAGCGCCACGACCTCGGGCTTCACCGAGTGCGAGAACCTCTTCGTCCAAGGCAAGACGGCGATGTGGATGGATGCGACGTCGGCCGCCGACCTTCTCGGCGACCCGAAGGCGAATCCGCAGGCGGCCAACACCGGCTTCGTCTACCCGCCCGCCGAGGAGACCGGCAGCGGCTGGCTCTGGGCGTGGGCGTTCGCGGTCGAGAAGGGGACGAAGCATGAGGCGGCGGCCCTCACCTTCGTGCGCTGGGCGACCTCGAAAGAATACGTGCAGCTCGTCGCCAAGCAGCTCGGCTACGGCTCGGTGCCGTCGGGCGTGCGCGAGTCCACCTACGCCGACGCCGGCTACAAGGAGTACGCGAAATCCTTCGCGGACCTCGTGCTCGGGATCATCAAAGCGCAGGACCCGACCAAGTGCTGCGTCGATCCGGTACCGTACAAGGGCCTCCAGTTCGTGGGCGTGCCCGAGTTCGTGACCCTCGGCGACGGCGTGACCAAGGAGCTGGCGAACGTGATCGCCGGCAACGAGAAGATCGAGGACGCGATCAAGAAGTTCGACGAAATGGCCAACCAGTGGGCCAAGGACACCGGCTACCAGAAATAGTCCGACCGTGAACCTGGGACCCGGCGCGCTCCGCGCCGGGTTCTCCACATTCGATGAGGGGTCGCATGGCCGTCGCCGATCCGAGCGTCAACCAAGGTCCCCGGGAGGCGACGGCCGAAGCCGCCGTCGACACCCGCCGCTACCACACCCTCGGCCGGTGGCTCGTGGCTCCGGCGTTCATCTACGCCGTGATCGTCACGCAGGGGCCGTTCCTCGTCACCCTCTACTACAGCACCTTCCGCTGGAACCTGATGCGGCCGGACCGCAAGATCAACGTCGGACTCGACAACTACAAAAATCTGCTTTCAAGCCTGACCAAGTCGAGCGACCCCTACGCCTTCCGCGCATCGATCGTCAACAGCCTGATCTTCACCATCGGCGCGGTCGTGCTCTCGCTTCTGCTCGGCCTGCTCTACGCCGAACTCGTCAACCACCGCTTCCCGGGCCGCGGCATCGTCCGGACCATGCTGATCACGCCGTTTCTGGTCATGCCCGTCGCCAGCGCCCTCGGCTGGAAGAACCTGATGATGGACCCCGATTTCGGGGTGATCAACTGGGCGCTCGGCGCCCTCCATCTCGGCCTCAATCCGGTCTGGCTCTCGCAGTACCCCCGGCAGTCGATCATCATCATGCTCGTCTGGCGCTGGGCGCCCTTCATGATGTTGATCCTGCTCGCGGGCATGCAGTCGATCGACGAGGAGGTCCGCGAGGCGGCGCGGGTGGACGGGGCGACTCCTGTCCAAGAGTTCATCGGGATCACGATGCCCCATCTCCTGCGCTTCATGCAGCTCGGGGCGCTGCTCGGCTCGGTCTACATCGTCCAGGAGACGGACGCGATCTTCGTGACGACCCAAGGCGGCCCCGGCACGCTGACGACCAATCTTCCGTACCGCGTCTACGAGACGGCGGTGCGCGGAAGCGAGATCGGGCGGGGGGCGGCGATGGGCGTGATCGTGGTCGCGCTCACGATCATCGCGATGACGTTCCTGCTGAGGGCTCTCGATCGTATGTTGCGAGGTCAATATGCAGACCGCTAAACGCCGTCCTAAGGCAAGCTTCAGCCGCGAGCAGGCGCCGATCGCCTGGACGATCGTCGCTTGGGCGATCGGCTTGATCGTCTTCTTTCCGGTGCTCTACATCGTGCTGACGGGCTTCAAGACCGAGGCGACGGCGATCACGCTGCCGCCGAGACTGATCTTCCACCCGACCTTGGACCAATATCGCGAGATTCGCGGCAGGGGATTCTTCCCCTTCTTCCGCAACTCGATCATCGCCTCGCTCGTCTCGACCGCGATCGTGATCGTGCTCGCGGTGCCCGCCGCCTACGCGCTGGCGCTGCGGCCGATGAAGAAGTGGAAGGACGTGCTCTTCTTTTTCATCTCGACCAAGTTCCTGCCGCCGGCCGGGATCATCGTGCCGCTCTACGTCCTCTACCGCGACCTCAATCTGCTGAACACGCTTCAGGGGCTGGTGATCATCTACGTGGCGATGAACCTGCCGATCGCGATCTGGATGCTGCGCTCCTTCTTCGAGGAGGTGCCGCAGGCGATCCTCGACGCAGCGCGCGTCGACGGCGCCGGCGTCATCCGCGAGATGGTCGAGATCCTGCTGCCGATGGTCGGGCCCGGGCTGGCCGCGACCGCGTTCCTCTCGATCATCTTCGCGTGGAACGAGTTCTTCTTCGCCGTCAACCTGGTGGCGACGGAGAAGGCCTCCACCGTGCCGCTCTTCATGCAGAAGTTCATCACGTCGGAAGGGCTCTTCTGGGCGAAGCTTTCGGCGGCGAGCACGATGGCGATCGCGCCGGTCGTGATCCTCGGCTGGATCTCCCAGCGCCAGCTCGTCCGCGGCCTCTCGATGGGTGCGGTGAAGTAGCTGCGGGCTTTGAGCTGTGAGCCCTGAGCAGTGAGAGCAGATCGTGGAGCCGCCAAGACCCTGTCTGCCGGGAGCATTCCGACCTCTTGGGCGCCATGAACGTCAGGCGGCCGGGGCGGGGTCGGCTGAGTTCAGCGCGACAGCTTCGGTCTCGGCGTCGGCGGCGTGGCCGCGGCGGTCCAGATGCCAGAGCGACGTGACGACGCCCGCGAACGGGAAGCTGAGCGCGTAGACCGCGCCGCTGACCGCGTTCGCGATGAAGACCGACGGATTCACGAAGATCAGGACAAGGATTCCCGCCACGGGCGCGATTGCGGTCACGATGAACCCGACCACGATGAGCGTCAGCAGGGTCCGCCACCAGCGGCCGATCACCGACTGCCCGCCGACCGCGCCCGCCTCCCGCCATCCGGAGCTGACCAGGATTACCGCCTGCGTGCTCAGCGACCATCGGACAAGTCTGACGA
Source organism: Thermomicrobiales bacterium (assembly GCA_050997095.1). Taxonomy (GTDB): domain Bacteria; phylum Chloroflexota; class Chloroflexia; order Thermomicrobiales; family UBA6265; genus JBPCRG01. Next base: position 3,409 of record JBPCRG010000428.1, read on the forward strand.
TCGCCCACGGGATGCCGACGACGCTCGCCGTCAGCAGCGCCAGGATCGCCGTGTTCCGCAACTTCGCCTTGAGCAGCGTCCAGAACCGGCGCCGACCAAGCCGAGCGCCGCGATCGGCCCGGTCCGCTGGTTTTCCCGCAACTCCGCGACGACGTAGATCACGGCCGGAATGAGCATCGTCCAGCCGATGAAATTGACCAGATTGTTGCTGCTGGGAAAGAAGGCCAACTGGGAGGGCGTGGTCAGCCCAAGAATGCCGTTGATGACCGGGCCGCCGTAGGGAATCGTGCCAGCACGTTGTCCAGGTAGGTGGCCGCCGCGCCGACGACGACCCTGCCGACGCCGATCGGCGCGAAGACGCGGACGAGCATGAGCATGGCCAGCAGCGGCGCGATTCTTCGGACGGACATGGCTCCTGGCCCCTCCCACGGGTGCCGTGCCGTGGTCGCGCCGAGGCTGCCGGGCCGACGCCCGGGATCGCCCGTGGACGGAGCCCTGACCGCTGGCCGTCGCCCGACGATCGCCGACGGCCATGATCGCGTCGCGTTTTGCGTTGCCCAATTAATGCAGCGTCACTGCCAACATGCATGGGCCGATCTTGCCGGACTCTTCGCCGGCGGACCCAAGGGCCATCTGGCCAAGGCTCGGTGTGAAGGTTCGGGAACGCGGAGGCGTTCCGATTCGGAGTCGAGCGCCGGATCCATGGAGTTCGGTCGGAGCGATTGAGACGGTTGCGATGTGACCGGCGCGAAACGTGCGTCCGGCTGTCCAGGGTAGAATTAGGGTCCAAAGAGGGATGCCGGGATCGCCTTGTCGCCCCGAGGATCCGCGAGTCGAAACCGCACCGGAGGTGCCCGCATGAAAGCAATCGTCGTCCACACGCCGGGAGATGTCCGGATCGAGGATGTGCCGACGCCGGAGGTCGGGCGGAAGGACGTGATGATCCAGATCGGCGCCTGCGGGATCTGCGGCACCGACATCCACATCTTCGACGGCGAGTTTCCGCCCACGACCTACCCGATCATCATCGGCCACGAGTTCGGCGGCACGGTCGTCGACGTCGGCCCGGACGTGGTCGGCTACAAGGTCGGCGACCGCGTGGGCGTCGATCCCACGCTCAACTGCGGCGAGTGCTATTTCTGCCAACGCGGGCAGGGCAACCTCTGCGAGCGCTGGAACGCGGTCGGCGTGGGGCATCACCCTGGCGGATTCGCGGAGTATGTCGCCGTGCCGGAGCGCTCGGTCTACATCCTGCCGGACGGGATGGACTTCAAGGCTGCGGCGTTGATCGAGCCGGTGAGCTGCGTCGTCCACGGCTTCCACTTGTTGAAGCCGCAGGTCGGCGAGAGCTACCTCATCTACGGCGCCGGCCCGATGGGTTTGCAGAACGCGCAATTGGCGCGGTTCAACGGAGCCAAGGTCGTCGGGATCGTCGACATCAATCCGAGCCGCCTGGAGATCGCCCGCTCGTTCGGTTTCGACGTGGTCGGGGTGTCGTTAGAGGAGGTCCGCCACGTCGCCCCGCGGGGATTCGACAACGTGATCGAGGCGACCGGGCGGACGAAGGTGGCGGAGATCGCGATCGACGCCGTGATCCGGCGCGGCAAGATGCTCCAGTTCGGCGTCTGCCCTCCGGGCGAGAAGGCCTCGTTCGACATGTTCAAGATCTACAACGAGGAGATCTCGATCATCGGATCGATGGCCGTGCTCAACAGCTACGGTCCCGCGATCGACGTGCTGCAGGCGGGCGCGCTCGACACCGAGAAGATGGTGACCCACACCTTCCCCCTCGATCAGTTCCACGAAGCGGTGGCGACCGTCCGCCGGGGCGAAGGTTTGAAGGTGCAGATCGCGCCCTCGGCCTAGACTCGGGGAGTCGTCGTTGGCGACGCGGGCAATCCCTCTGCGGTTGCCCCCACCGGTCTTTCACCTTTTCCGAATCAGCATGAAGGGAGCGCCTCGTGCGCCAAGTCGTTCTCGAAAGCGCGAAGAGTCTCATCGTCAGGGACGTGCCGAAGCCCGAGCCGCGGAGCGGGGACGCGCTGGTCCGCAGTGAGCGCGTCGGCATCTGCGGTTCGGATCTGCACGCATACCACGACAAGCATCCCTTCGTCCGATTGCCGGTTGTGCCCGGCCATGAGGTGGTCGGGATCGTCGAGGCGCTGGGCGCGGGCGCGACCGAGGTCAACGTCGGGGATCGGGTGATTCTGGAGCCGAACATCGTCTGCGGAGAATGCGAGCACTGCCGCTCCGGGCGCTACAACCTCTGCGAGAACCTGACGGTGGTCGGCTGCGTGGGCCCGCTCGACGGCGCGATGGCGGACTACTTCATCGCTCCCGCCCAGCGGTTCATCGTCGCCGACCCTCGGCTCGACCTCGGCCAGGCGGCGATGGTCGAGCCGCTGGCGACCGCGACGCACGCCGTCCGCGTGGCGGGCGGCACCGCGCGCAAGCGGGTGGCCGTGCTTGGGCTTGGCCCGATCGGGCTGCTGACCATGCAGGCGGCAAAGGCGGGCGGCGCGACGGTCATCGTCGCCACCGACCTCAACCCCGCCAAGCGGGAGCGGGCGGCAGGGCTCGGCGCCGACGCGGTGTTCGATCCGAAGGCGGCCGACGTGGTCGAGAGGATGCGCGAGCGAATGGGCGGCCCCGCCGACGTCGTTTTCGACTGCGTCGCGTTCCAGTCGACCATGGACCAGGCGATCGCGCTGGCGCACAAGGGCGGCACGGTCATCGTGGAGGGCGCGCCGGAGCGCGACATCACCGTGCCGTTCGCGATCACCCAGGACCGCGAGATCCGCGTCCAGGGCACCGCGATGTACACCCGCGAGGACATGCTCTCCGCGATGGACC
>JBPCRG010000443.1:0-3264 GCA_050997095.1 Thermomicrobiales bacterium
GTCCACGCCAATCGGTACCGTCCGATCGGCTCGGCACGCGCGGCGATCCGACGCTATCTGCGACGGCCCTTGTTCGCCGGTTTCCGGCGCACGATCATGCCGTCGGTGCGCTTGTTGTTGCGCGTCCGCTGGAACGCCGGCTTGCCCCACTTGGTCTTCGGCTGACCGCCGATCGGCGCCTTGCCCTCGCCTCCGCCGTGCGGATGGTCGCGGGGGTTCATCACCGAGCCGCGGACCGTGGGCCGCTTGCCCATGTGCCGGCTGCGCCCGGCCTTGCCGATCTCGATGTTCTCGTGATCGACGTTGCCGACCTGACCCAGCGTCGCCATGCAGTCGAGGTGGATCCGCCGAACCTCGCCGGACGGCATCCGGACCTGGCCGTAATCCCCGGTCTTCGCCATTAGCTGCGCCGACGTGCCCGCGGATCTGACCAGTTGCCCTCCGCCGCCGCGGCGCAGCTCAAGGTTGTGGATTTGCGTGCCAGTCGGAATGTTTCGCAGCGGCAACGCATTGCCGACGCGGATCGGAGCCTCCGCCCCCGAAAGCACCGAGTCGCCGACCTTCAGACCCAAAGGAGCCAACATGTACCGCTTCTCGCCGTCCACGTAGAACAGGAGCGCGATCCGGGCGGAGCGGTTCGGATCGTATTCGATCGCCGCGACCTTGGCGGGAATGCCGAGCTTGCTCCGCTTGAAGTCGATGATGCGGTAGAACCGCTTGTGTCCGCCGCCTTGGTGGCGGACGGTGATCCGTCCACGGTTGTTGCGACCGGCCTGCTTCTTAAGCGGTCGGGTCAACGACTTCTCGGGCTCCGTCTTCGTGATCTCTTCGAAGGTGCTGACGCTCATCGAGCGCCGCGCCGACGATGTCGGTTTGTACTTGCGAATTGGCATCAGTCGTCCCCCGCGCGGTCGGCGCGCCTAGACCTGCTCGAAGAGGTCGATCCGAAAGCCAGGCTGCAAGGTCACGATGGCTTTCTTCCAACCCGGCCGCGTTCCGGCGATCTTGCCGCCGCGCCGACTTGCGGTGCGCGACTTCGCCTTCGGCTTCACGTTCAGCGTGTTCACCGCCTTGACCTTGACGTCGAACGTGCTCTCGACGGCGGAGCGGATCTGGATCTTGTTCGCGGTCGTGGCGACCTCGAACGAGTACTGGCCCAGCTCCATGAGCATCGTGTTCTTCTCGGTGATCAATGGACGCTTGATCACGTCCTCGATTCGAAGTTCGGACATCCTAAGCCTCCATTCCCGCCGCGCCGGCCTTGCGGGCGAGACGCTCCAGTTTCCACCTGCTCGGTTCCCGCCGGTCGGACGGGAGCGCCAGCCACGTCTCGATGATCGCGAGCGACTCCTCGGTGACCATCAGCCGGTCGTACTTGAGCACGTCCCGGACGTTGAGATAGGACGCGCGGATGGTCCGCACGTTCTCGAGGTTGCTCGCGGCGCGCTCGATCCCATCCGACGACTCGGAGATCACAATCAGAACCGACCGGGAGGCCGGGAACTTCTCCAGGATGCCCTTCATCACCTTCGTGCGGGGCTCGATCCCGCCGAGTCCCTGCACCACGACGAGACGCTCGTCGCGCAGCTTGGCCGAAAGCGCCGATCGAACGGCGAGATGCCGCATCTTCTTCGGCAGCCGCTGCGTGTACTTGCGGGGATGCGGCCCCCAGACCACGCCGCCTCCGACCCATTGCGGCGAGCGGATCGAGCCTTGCCGAGCGCGGCCCGTGCCCTTCTGCCGCCACGGCTTCCGGCCGCCGCCGCGCACTTCCGCGCGCGTCTTCGTGTCGTGGGTGCCCTGGCGGGCGTTCGCCAGCTGCATCAACAGCGCCTGGTGCATCACTCCGATGTTCGGCTCGATGGTCCAGATGCTTGCGTCAAGTTCCGTCGATCCCACCACCTCGCCGGCGATGCTGTGAATGTCGATCTTCATACCGTGCCCGCTCCTCGTCGCTGGAACAATTCGTCGAACGCCCGGTGATGAGCCCAAACCGGAGTGGGCCGCCACTTGCGTGCTACTTCGTCCGCGCTTTCACGGCCCGACGCACGATGACAATGCCCGTGTTCGGACCCGGCACCGATCCTTCGACGAGGAGCAGATTCCGCTCGACGTCGACCCGAATGATTTTCAAATTCTGGATGGTGACCTGGGCGTTCCCCATGTGACCCGCCATCCGCATGCCCTTGAGCACGCGCCCGGGCGTCGCGCTGGCGCCGATCGACCCGGGGGCGCGCCAACGGTCGGACTGGCCGTGCGTCTTCTGGGCCCCGCTGAAGCCGTGCCGCTTCATCCCGCCCTGGAAGCCGCGGCCCTTCGACGTCGCCGTCACGTCCACCGTCTCGCCGGCGGTGAAGGCGTCGACCTTCACCTGCTGGCCGACCGCGAACTCGCCGACGTCGTCCGCGTCGACCTCCCGGAGGGTTCGCGACATGAAGCCGCTTTCCTTCCGATGCCCTTGCTGGCCCTGGTTCAAACGCTTGTCGATGCCAAAACCCAATTGGATGGCTTCGTAACCGTCCTTCTCCCGGGTCCGGATCTGGGTGACCACGTTCGGTCCGCATTCGATGACCGTGACGGGGTGAACGAGTCCGCCCTCATCGAACACCTGCGTCATTCCGAGTTTTTTCCCGACCATTCCTTTGATCATTGGCTCTCTCCTGTTCCGTCAGGACGCGACCACAGCGCTTGGGCCGTCGACGCCTTCAGAGCGTGATGCACACTGGCGGAGGATCCGGGCCGACCCGAACCCGACGCCGGCAAGCGCTCTACAACTTGATTTCGATATCGACACCCGCCGGAAGATTCAAACGCATCAACGCCCGGATCGTGTTCCCGCTCGGCTCCAACACGTCGATGAGCCGCTTATGGGTGCGGATCTCGAACTGCTCCTGCGAATCCTTGTCGATGAACGGCGACCGGAGCACGCAGAACTTCTCGATCCGCGTCGGCAGAGGCACCGGGCCCGCGACCTTCGCGCCGCTCGCCTCCGCCGTCTCCACGATCTTGGCGGCCGACTGATCGAGAATCCGGTGATCGTAGGCCTTCAATCGAATTCGAATCTTCTGGCTCGGCTTGCGAGCGACCATCTGCTGCTCCTTGGTGATCCGTAAAGAGGCGAACTCCTGACCCCGCCGCCGCTACTCGACGATGGCGATCACGACCCCGGCCCCCACCGTCCGCCCGCCCTCCCGGATCGCGAAGCGCAGCCCCTCCTCGATCGCCACCGGCGTGATCAGCTCCACCCCCATCCGCGTGTTGTCC
>JBPCRG010000476.1:0-6785 GCA_050997095.1 Thermomicrobiales bacterium
TTCGAACTCCGCGTCCGGCAGTCGTGCGGGACGCGAGGCACGTGATGAGGCGAGCCGACCGCCAGCGGTCGGCGGAGGCGGAAAGGAGTCCGAACGTGGCGGAATCGTTCGACGGTTTGGGAATGCACCTGGGAAATCTGGCGCGGCTCTCGAGCGCGCGGACGCGCTCGATCAGCGCGGAGAACCCGACGGGAGCGCCGGGCCGGGGCGGGATGGCGACCGAGGGGACCGGCGCCGACGCCGCCCGCGAACTGGGCCGCGGCTGGAAAGTCTCGCCCTCGATCGACATCGCCGGCGGGGCGACCGTGACGCTCGCCGAGATCGACGGCCCCGGGGCGATCCAGCACATCTGGCTGACGGTCCATCCCCAGCACTGGCGGCGGCTCGTCTTCCGCTGCTTCTGGGACGGCGAGGAGACCCCGTCGATCGAGACGCCGCTGGGCGACTTCTTCTGCAGCGGCTGGGGCGTCCGCGCGAACGTCACTTCGCTGCCGGTCGCGGTCAACCCGGCCGGCGGATTCAACAGCTACTGGGAGATGCCGTTCCGCGGGCACGCCCGGATCACGGTCGAGAACCCGAGCCCGGACTCGGTCGCCGGCCTCTACTATCAGATCGACTACACGCTGACCGACGTCGCCGCGGACCGTGCCTACCTCCACGCGCAGTGGCGGCGGAGCAATCCGCTTCCCTATCAGGAGGCGCACACCCTGCTCGACGGCGTCCGCGGGCAGGGCCACTACGTCGGGACCTATCTCGCCTGGGGCGTGAACAGCAACGGCTGGTGGGGCGAAGGCGAGATCAAGTTCCATCTGGACGGCGACGGCGAGTGGCCGACGATCTGCGGCACCGGAACCGAGGACTACTTCGGCGGCGCCTGGAACTTCGAGCATCCGGCCGGCGAGTACGGCGTCTACTCGACGCCCTTCCTCGGGCTCCCGCAGGTGATTGCGCCGGATGGCCTCTACCGCAGCCAGCAGCGCTTCGGGATGTACCGCTGGCACATCCAGGATCCGATCCGGTTTGCGCGGGACCTCCGGATCACGATCCAGGCCCTCGGCTGGCGCGCCGCGCTGGAGGGCAAACGCCGCTACCTGCCGCTCCAGGACGACATCGCCTCGACCGCCCTGTGGTATCAGGCCGAGCCGCACGCGCCGTTCCCGGTCCTGCCCGACCTCAATGGGCTGGAGGTCGTGTAGAGCGGTTGCAGCGACGATGCGCGCTTCGTCCCGGGGACGGGACCGCCCAGAGGTCAGCCGCGGCTACGCCGCCGAAGCCCTTCCAGGGCTGGGCACGAGGGGCGCCGGATCTGCGTCGCGGTTCATTCCTCTGAAGTGCGGTCTGAGGTGTGGCGGGCGATCCACGATCGATTTCCCCGCCACGCGTCGCCGTCAGGCGACGCTCAATGCCAGATCCAGCGCCTCGCGGTCGAAGTCGACGACGATGCGGCCGTCGATGTCGAAAGTGGGCACGGTCTGGAAGCCGCCGCTCCAGCGTTCGACCAGGTCGGCCGCGCCGGGCGTCTGCTCGATGTCGACCTCGCTCCAGGTCAGGCCGAGACGGGTGAGGTACGACTTCGCCGCGCGGCAGTCGGGGCACCAGCCGGTCGTGTACATCGTGATCTTGGGCTGGGTCGTCCGCGGGGCCGCCGATTCGGATCCGGCTCCGACCGTCGGGCCGTCCCCGAACGACCAGTCGGTCCAGATTTCGCCGGTGATGTACTCCTCGGCGTTGAGCGCCGCCTTGCAGCCCTCGCCGGCGGCGGTGACCGCCTGCCGGTAGCGCCGGTCGTGGACGTCGCCGGCGACGAAGACGCCGGGCACGTTGGTCGCGGTGTGCTCCGTGGCGACGATGTAGCCCGCCTCGTCCATGTCGATCACGCCCCGGAAGAGGTCGGTGTTCGGCCGGTGTCCGATCGCGACGAAGACGCCCGAGACCGCCAATTCCTCTTCATTCCCGTCTGCCCTGCGCAGGCGCAGACCGCGCACGTTCTCGTCGCCGAGCACCTCGGCGACCTCGCGCCCGAGCATCCACTCGATCTTGGGGTTGGCGCGGGCGCGGTCCTGCATGATCTTCGACGCGCGCAGCGTCTCCTTGCGATGGACGACCGTGACCTTGGCGGCGTGCCGGGTGAGGTAGATCGCCTCCTCCAGCGCGCTGTCCCCGCCGCCGACGACGGCGATCTCCTGATTCCGGAAGAAGAACCCGTCGCAGGTCGCGCACGAGGAGACCCCGCGCCCGATCAGCCGCTGCTCCGACGGCAGACCCAGCCAGATCGCCGACGCGCCGGTCGCGATGACGACGCTCTTGCCACGGTAGGCCGTCTGGGCCGACTCGTCGCCGGTGAAGACCTGAAGCGGCCGCGCGCCGAACGCGACCCGGACCACGTCGTCCTCGACGACGCGCACCCCGAACCGCTCGGCCTGACGGCGCATGTTCGCCATCAGTTCCGGACCCAGGATGCCGTCCTCGAACCCGGGGAAGTTCTCGACCTCGGAGGTCAGCATCAATTGCCCGCCGGGGGAGCCTCCCGCCTGCAGGCCGGTGAAGAGGATCGTGCTCAGGTTCGCCCGCGCCGCGTAAAGCGCCGCGGTCCAGCCGGCCGGCCCCGATCCAACGATGATGACGTCGGCGCTTCCGCCGGTGGTTTGAATGCTCACGGTCTCTTTCCTGTCAACGCACGCCGGCTACGAACCATAGCCACTATCATTTTGATAGTATAGCGCGATTGCGCCTATTCTGCACACATGGGGCGGTCGTTCACGGCATGAATTCGCGGCGGACGCGTTCGTCGGTCTCGCGCACCTTCGCCGCCGCCTGCGCCTGGAACGCCTCCATTTTGGCCCGCAATCCGGGGTCCCGAATCCCGAGCATCCGGATCGCCAGCAGCGCGGCGTTGCGGGCCCCGCCGACCGCGACCGTCGCGACCGGGACGCCGGCCGGCATCTGCACGATCGAGAGCAGGGCGTCGATGCCCCCCAGCCGGGTGGTCGCGACGGGCACCCCGACCACCGGCAGGGGTGTGACCGCGGCGATCATCCCGGGCAGATGCGCCGCGCCGCCCGCGCCGGCGATGATCGCCAGCAGACCCCGGCCAGCCGCTTCCCGGCCATAGGCGACCATCTCGTCCGGGGTCCGGTGTGCGGAGATGATCCGGACCTCGCACGGGACGCCGAACTCGCGCAGCGTCTCCGCCGCGGCCCGCATCGTCGGCAGGTCCGAGTCGCTGCCCATGATCACGCCCACGATTGCCTGGTCCTCAGTCATGCCCATGCCTCCCCCCGCTTCGTTACGCTCCGGTCGGCCGCGGCAGCCCGGTCAGGATCTCGGCAGCGCGCCAGGCCCGCCCGCGCAGCGATCCGAGGTCGTCGCCGGCCAGCGTCACGTGGCCGAGTTTGCGCCCCGGCCGCGCCTCCTTGCCGTAGAGATGGACGTGCGCTCCGTCGATCGCCAACGCCTTCGGCAGCTCCGCCCCGGGATCCCGGCCGTCCGGACCGCCCAGGAGGTTCACCGTGACCACGTGCGGGGCCGTCATCGCGGTGGCGCCGAGGGGCCAATCGAGGATCGCGCGCAGGTGCTGCTCGAACTGGGAGATGACGCAGCCCTCGATCGTCCAGTGCCCGGAATTGTGGGGCCGGGTCGCGATCTCGTTGACCAGCACGCGATCGCCCGCGACAAAAAGCTCGACCGCGAGCACGCCGACCACGCCCGTCAGCCCCGCGACGTCGTGCGCGATCCGCCGGCACTCCGCCGCGATGCTCCCGGAAATGCGGGCGGGCGCGATCAACTCCCGGCAGATCCCGTCGATCTGGATCGTCTCGACCGGCGGGTAGACCGCGATCTTGCCGCCCGCGCTCCGCGCGACCATCACCGCGATTTCGCGGTCGATCGCGACCCATGCCTCGGCGATCGGCTGGACGCCCGCAGCGATCAGGCGGCTCACGACCGCGCGCGCCTCGGAGGGAGTGGCGGAGACCCAGACCCCGCGGCCGTCGTAGCCGCCCGTCGCGGCCTTGACCACGATCGGCCAGCCATGGGCCGCGCCGAACGCGTCGATCTCCTCCGGGGAGACCAGCACCGCGAACGGGGGGACGGGCAGGCCGCGGGCGGCGAAGCGCTCGCGCTGCGACTGTTTGTCTTGGGCGATGGCCATTGTCGCGGCGGACGGCCGGAGCGTCCGGCCCTCCTGTTCCAGCCGCGCAAGCGTCGCCGGGGGGACCTGCTCGTGATCGAAGGTCGTCACGTCGCACGTCGCGGCGAAGGCGCTCGCCAGATCGGGATCCGCCGGGGAGCCGATCGTGACGTCGGCGGCGACACGGGCCGCGCCGTCGGCGGGATGCTCCGCCAGGAGTCTCACCCGGATGCCGAGCGGGATGGCCGCCTGGATCAGCATCCGCGCAAGTTGGCCCGCCCCGACGATCCCGATTGTCGTCTGACCCATTCCGTCGTCCCCTCTCCGTGCGAGCATAGCCCCGGCAGACGGTCGGCGGCAAAAAACGCCGATCTCGCCATCGAGCGGCACGGTTCGAGGAGGGAAGGCGATGGCTGTCCGTTACTGGATCGGCGTGGTCTCGCGAGACCACGTGATGAACGGGGTCGCAGGCGGATTCGCGCAGGTCGGGCACGGCAAAGGCGCTCCGCTTCGCCGGATGTCGGCGGGAGACTGGCTCGTCTATTACTCGCCGAAGATCACCTTCGGCGAGGACGCGCCCTGCAAGGCCTTCACCGCCATCGGCAGGATCGCCGACGGCGACGTCCGCCAGGTGACGATGGCCGAGGACTTCCAGCCGTTCCGTCGCGACGTCGCGTTCATGGCGTGCGTGGACGCGCCGATCGCGCCGCTGCTCGACCGCCTGTCGTTCACCGCGGGGACCCGGAACTGGTGCTTCACGTTCCGCCGCGGGCATTTCGAGATCCCCGAGGCCGACTTTCTGGCGATCGCCGACGCCATGCAGGCCCACCTCGATCCCGCTCCGGTCCGATGACGGCCCGGCCTCCCGTCAGCTCGCCGCGGGAGTCACGGCGACGGGCGAATCAAGCTCGCCGTCGGCGCGCTTGAGCAGCACCGCGTTGGCGGCGACGATGATCGAGGAGAGGCTCATCAGCAGGGCCGACCACTCGGGCCGCAGCTCGATGCCGTAGGCCGGATAGTAGAGCACCCCGGCGGCGATCGGGATCGCGAGCACGTTGTAGACGCTCGCCCAGGCGAGGTTCTGCCTCATCTTGCGCACGGTGGCCTTCGAGAGCTTGATCGCGCGCAGGACGTCGCCCGGGTCGGAGCGCATCAGCACGACCTTCGCGGTCTCGATCGCGACGTCGGCCCCGGTGCCGATCGCGATCCCGATGTCCGCCTGCACCAACGCCGGGGCGTCGTTGACGCCGTCGCCGACCATCGCGACCCGCTTGCCTTCGGCCTGGAGTCTGGCGACGTGGCTCGCCTTCTGCTCGGGGAGCACCTCGGCCAAGACGCGCTCGATCCCGAGCGCCTTGGCGACGGCCTCGGCGGTGCGGCGGTTGTCGCCGGTCATCATCACAGGTTCGATCCCGGCCGCCCGGAGCAGGCGCACCGCTTCGCGCGCGGAGGGCTTGATCGTGTCGGCGACCGCCAGGATGCCCGCGGCCTCGCCGTCGACCGCCGCGAAGATGGGGGTGCGGCCGGTCGCCGCCAAGGCGTCGGCGCGCGCGATCAGCCCATCGGTGGAGATGCCGCGGTCCCGCATCAGCTTGGCGTTGCCCAGCAGCACGGTCCGGCCCTCCACCTCGGCCTCGATGCCATGCCCCGCGACGGCCTGGAAGGAGGAGACCTCGGGCAACGCGAGACCGCGGGCCGCGGCTCCCTCGACGATGGCGCGGGAGAGGGGGTGCTCGCTGCTGCCCTCCGCGGCCGCGGCAAGCGCAAGCAGCCGGTTCTCCTTGACCCCGTCGGCGGTCACGATGTCGGTCAGGCTCGGTCTGCCCTCGGTCAGCGTCCCGGTCTTGTCGAGCACGATCGCCTGGATCGCCGAGAGGCCCTCGAGCGTCGCCGCGTCCTTGATCAGGATGTTGCGCCTCGCCGCGATCCCGGTGCCGACCGCGACCGCCGTCGGGGTGGCGAGGCCGAGGGCGTCGGGGCAGGCGATCACCACGGCGGAGATCGCGAAGGTGAGGGCGAAGACGAAGCCGGAGCCGCCGATCGCGTACCAGGCCACGAACGTGGCGACGCCCGACCCCACGGCCAGGATCACCAGATACTGCGCCGCCTTGTCGGCGAGCCGCTGCCCGGGGGCCTTGGAGGCCTGGGCCCGCTGGACGAGGGCGACGATCTGGGCGAGCGCGGTGTCGGCGCCGACCTTCGTCGCGCGGAAGGTGACCGCGCCGCTCCGGTTGATCGAGCCGCCGAGGACCGCGTCGCCCGGCGCCTTTTCGACCGGGAGCGACTCGCCGGTGACCAGGGCCTCGTCGACGCTGGTCGCTCCGGTCAGGATCTCGCCGTCGACGGGCACCTTGTCGCCGGGACGGATCACGACCGTGTCGCCCACGACGATCCCGGCCGTCGGCACCTCGATCTCCCGGCCTGCCCGGATCACGGCCGCCGTGGGCGGGACCAGATCGAAGAGGGCGCGCATCGCGTCGGAGGTGCCGCGGCGGCTCTTCATCTCCATCCAGTGCCCGAAGAGCACGAAGGTGACGAGCATCGCCGCCGCTTCGAAGAAGACCTCGCCGCCGGCGACGGCCATCAGGACGACGCTGGCGCCCCAGGCGGCGAGGACGCCGGTGGCGATCAGGACGCTCATGTCGAGCGCGCGGTG
>JBPCRG010000480.1:0-4221 GCA_050997095.1 Thermomicrobiales bacterium
GCCCCGAAGCGTGTCGCTTCGGGGCATCGGCGTCCTCGGGACCGGCCTTCGTTCAGACCGCGGCGGCGCTTGGGATGGGAGCCATCGCGGGCGCCTCGACGGCCGCGCCGCCGGGCGCCGCCAGCCAAGCCAAGATGAGGGCGAAGAAGCATGCGAGCGCGACCAGTTCCATGACGATCCCCCTTCAACGCATTCCCGCCGCGCCGCAGACCGGCGCGGCGAACGATCCGACTCCTACAATTGGTACCCGAACTCCCCGTGCTGGCTGGTGTCGAGCCCGAGCACTTCGTCCTGCTCCGCGACCCGCAGACCGATCGTCAGGTCGATCACCTTCAGGATCACCCAGCTGGCGGCGGAGGCGTAGACGACGACGGCTCCCACGGCGACCGCATGCTTCAGCAACTGCTCCGGGTTGCCGTAGAACAGCCCGTCGGCCCCGCCGGAGTTGAGCGCCTTCTGGGCGAAGAGCCCGGTGGCGAGGGCGCCCCAGATCCCGCCGACGCCATGGACGGCGAAGACGTCGAGCGCGTCGTCGATCCCGAACCGGTTGCGCAGCAGCTCGACGGCGAAGAAGCAGACGACCCCGGCCCCGAGGCCGATCACGATCGAGGCGCTGGCGTCGACGTAGCCGGCGGCCGGTGTGATCGCGACGAGCCCGGCCACCGCGCCAGCGGCTGCGCCCAAGACGCTCGGACGGCCATGGCGAAGCCAGCTCGCGGTCAGCCAGGTCAGAGCCCCCATCGCGGCGGCTGTGTTGGTGACGAGGAAGGCGTTGGCGGCGAGGCCGTTCGCGCCGAGCGCGCTCCCGGCGTTGAAACCGAACCAGCCGAACCAGAGCAGGCCCGCCCCGAGCACCGTCAACGTCAGATTGTGGGGGTCCATCGCCTCCTTGCCGTAGCCGAGCCGCCGGCCCAGCACCTTCGCCGCGACCAGGGCCGAAACTCCGGAGGAGATGTGGACGACCGTGCCGCCCGCGAAATCGAGCGCGCCGTAATTGCGCAGCCAGCCGTCGAAGGCCCAGACGGAATGGGCGATCGGGGCGTAGACGAAGGTCGCCCAGGCCAGGCTGAAGACGACGAAGGCCTTGAACCGTTTCCGCTCGGCGAACGCGCCGGTGATGAGGGCGGGCGTGATCACGGCGAACATGCACTGGTAGACGGCGAACGCCGTATGCGGGATCGTCGGCGCGTATGCGCTCGGCTCGGCTCCGACGCCTTTGAACCCGAACCAGTCCAGACCGCCGATCACGCCGCCGTGGTCGGGTCCGAACGCGAGCGTGTAGCCCCAGAGCACCCATTGCACGCTGATCAGCGCGAGGATGAAAAAGGAGTGCATGAGGGTCGCCAGCACGTTCTTGCGGCGGACGAGCCCGCCGTAGAAGAACCCCAGCGCCGGAGTCATGAGCATGACCAGCGCCGCCGAGAGCAGCACCCATGCTGTGTCGCCCGTATCCACGGCTCCCCCTCGTGTGAATCGCTACGACGAGTCGATGCCTCATCGTAGCGTCACTGACATATGGGGGTAATGTGCGAGGCCGACCAATCGCCATTGGTCGTATTGGGCATTTCGCCTAAGTTCTCTGGCCGTCGTTGTCCGGTCGACAGGGCACTTTGCTGCACGCGGCACCCAATCATCGACCGAACGGCAATGGCCGCGGCCTCTCTGTGAGTGCCTCCAGAAGGGTGCGCGCGGACACGGCGAGCCTGGCTTAGAAAGGGGCGAAAGGTGGCCAGGCCGCCTCGGGCGGTGGGCGTGGCGGAGTGGCGGACCTCCTCAGCGCGGGTCGCGGCTTCGACCGCCATCGCTCGCGCCAAACCCGCGTCCGCGCACGGAGCCGGCGAAATCGCCCGCGCACGGCGCTCCGAGGACCCTCAACAGTTGGCGGTCTGCTCCGCAGGTGAATCCGACTCTTGCCGTTCCGACGGCATCCCGTCCTCAACGCCCTCTGGGCGCGGCCGCGATTCCGCGACGCGCCTTCGATCCAAGCGCGTCGAGCGGCCGTCGGGGTCGTACGGCGACCGGAAATCGAAGGCGAAGGCGCTCGCGCCGTGGTCGTGGTCGTGGAGGTGTTCGAGCCGCGCGTTGGCCTCCCGCCAATCCGGCCAGTGGTCGTCGGCGACCCACCACGCCGCGTACGTCGGCCAGTCGGGTCTGAGGAACCAATCGGTCCGGAGTCGGAGCGCCTCAAGGTGGAGCGCGCCATAGGCAAAGGCGAAGACCGCATCGAGGTCAGTCCACACCGACAGGGTCTGCGCTTCCCGCCCGGCGAACTCGGGTGTCACGAAGCGACCGGTCGAGTACGCTCCGAACCGATCTCCCTCCACGCCGACATTGTAACTTCTCAAGTCGACGTGGGCGTCGCCGTGATGGCCGATGTGGCCGTGGCTGGAGCCCGAAGCGGCAAAGACCGCCATGTTGCGATCGTAGAATCCCTGCACCTGAGGGTGGCCACCCGCCTCCCGAAGAATGCCGAAGGTGACGAATGCGACGCGCGGCATGCTGATCCCCTCCATACCTCAAGGCCGATGGTGTGGCCCATTTCTTGCCATTCGACAATTTTTCCGCATCGTACACCCGACGTCCACGCGCCACAACACCCGGACATGCCGGAGCGCCCGAACGGCGCCTCGTCCTGGGTCACACGGATCTGTCACCATGGCCAGTCGCGATGGGCGGACGACCGTGCCGAGTCGAAGGCCGCCCGGCCCACCCGCTGATACACTCGCCCTCCTGAACGCGGGGACAACGACGACAGAGGAGGGAGGAAGCATGCGCGGCGACTACATCCGGGGCATCCCGCGGGATCTGCTGCTGGACATCCCGCCGATGCCGCGGGCTCTGATCGGGGCGGGGCTCGTCGAGCAGGTGGGGGTCGAGGCGCGGGAGATGGGGTTCCAGCGGGCTCTGCTCGTCTCGACCGGACTGCGCGGGACGGGGATCGTCGACGACGTCGCCGCGCTGCTGCGGGCCTCGGGCGTCGAGCCGGTCGTCTACGACCGGGTCGAGTCCAACCCGAAGGACACGCAGGTGATGGAGACCGCCGCGCTCTTCCAGAGCGAGCGCTGCGACGGCTACGTCTCCGTCGGCGGCGGCAGCGCGCACGACGCGACCAAAGGCGCCCGCTTCGTCGCCGCCCACGACGGCCGCTCGATCAACGAGTTCCGCCAATCGCAGCCCCAGCGCACGCCCACCCCGCCCCACATCGCGGTCAACACCACCGCGGGGACCGGGGCCGAGACCACCAGGATGGCGGTGATCACCGACACGACGTCGGACGACGCGCCGGTCAAGTGGGCGCTCCGCTCGCACGCGATCGTGCCCGCGCTGGCGATCAACGACCCGCTCCTGTACTTCTCGGTCCCCGACGACCTGAAGGCGTTCTGCGGCTACGACGTCCTGGCCCACGCCAGCGAGACGTGCTTCTCGCCCCACGCGAATCCCCATTCGCGGGCGCTGGGCGGCGAGGCGATCCGGCTGGTCGCGGAGAACCTGCGCGAGTCCGTCGCGAACCCGCGCAACTACGCCGCGCACGAGCGGATGATGTGGGCGCAGTACATCGCGGCGGTCGCGTTCTCGAGCGGCAAGCTGGGCGTGGTCCACGGCATCTCGCACGCGGTCAGCGCCTGCTTCGACACCCACCACGGTCTCAACTGCGGGATCATCACGCCGCGCGCCTGGGCCGACGCCGCGTCCGCCGCGCCCGCGGTGATGGCGCGGATCGCGGGCTGGATGGGCGAGCAGACCGCGGGGCTCTCGACCTTCGCGGCGGCCGACCGGGCGGTCGACGCCGCGGTCCGGCTGCTGCGCGACCTCGACACGCCCCCCAACTTCGCGTCGATCGCGCCGTACTCCAAGTCCCGGATGGGTCAGGGGATCTACGCCGAGATTGGCGGGGCGCGGATCACCGGTTCTCAGGCGGAGATCGACCGCGTCGTCAAGCACGTCGTCGAGGTCGGCCCCCACGAGTACAGCGCCCGCGCGATGCCGGAGCCGAGGATCCGCGCGCTGGTCGCGGCGGCCATGAACGGCGCGCTTTGTTGACGTCGCCGGCCGACGCTCGGACGGACGCGGCGGGCGCGGCGGACGCCTCGCCCGAGGCGCTGCGGCACGCCCTGCGGGAGGCGGGGTACGTCGCCGACCCCACGACCTCGACCGTCGCGTTCCTCGCCTTGCGGCTGGACAAGCCGCTGCTGGTCGAGGGGCCGGCCGGGGTCGGCAAGA
>JBPCRG010000567.1:0-14622 GCA_050997095.1 Thermomicrobiales bacterium
GGCGGGACGCGAGTCCCCCCCCCTACCCGATGGCGGCGGCGGCTTTGCAGACACGTCCGAGTGAGCCGGACTTGAGAATGTGCGCAGACGCCTCGAATATGGCGTCAACGAAAGAGTGACGCCGACGGTGCTCAGCTTGGAGGGAAACGCGATGCCCGCTCGACAGCCACGTCCGAAACCCCCGATCTACACCTTCCGGATCCGGATCAAGGGCGGCTACTACGCCCCGCAAGGGGGCGGGGAGATCTGGCGGGAGGTCGAGATTCCCGCGGGCGAACCCTTGGCCACCCTCGGCTTCGGCATCCCGTACGTCTTCGGGTTTGAGGACATGCACCTCTGGTCGTTCTTCATGAGCGGCGAGATCTGGGACAAGGAGAGCGAGTACTCGATGCTGGGCGCCGAGATCATGAGCATGGGTCTCGACGATTCCACCGCCAAGGACGCCGGAGCCGTCCGCCTCGCGGACGTGACGTACCCCGGGGACGACGGCGCCGGTGAGTTCGCTTATCTCTTCGATTACGGCGACGGCTGGGAGTTCGGCGTCCGCCGGGTCGGCGTCAGCGACGCGATCGATAAGACGGCGACCTACCCGCGCCTCTCCGCCAGCCAAGGCGACGCCCCGCCCCAGTATCCCGACGAGGAAGAGGACGAGGACGAGGATTTCGATGAGGGCGGGTAGGCGGAGGCCGACGCGTTCCGGGCGGACTTCCCCGATAAGGCGCGGCGATCGGCAACGACTGGCTCCGGAAAAACGTCCTCTCCGGCGATGACGGCGGAAGAGTAGAAGAGACAGGCCCGAATTTCGTCTGCCGCCAGGCGGGGATAGGCGGCGCAGAGCTCGCTTGGGTCGAGATTTTCCGCCAGATGGGCGAGAACCTGCTCCACCGAGATGCGCATGCCGCGGACCGTCGGTTTGCCGACCAGAATGTTCGGATCGACGACGATGCGTCGGAGCAGTTCCGATTTGGTTGTCATGTCACGCATCTCCTTCGGTCACGCACGTCACGTTTCCACCCACAGGAGGGCGGGCAGGCGGTGGGTGTGGCCTACTCAATTCTAACGGTCTCCGTGGATGGGCGGCTCTGGGCTCGGAATGCGGCGAAAACCCCCTCTCCCGCGCATCGGGAGAGGGGCAGGGGGTGAGGGATCGCGATCGGGGAGCCTCTACCCCTGCGGGCCGAAGTTGTACTGGTCGACGATCACGTACAGCTCGTCGATCAGCCACTGGCCGTCCCGCTGCACGAAGATCGTCAGCGTCCGCGCTCCGTGGTTGATGGCGGCGGCGACCCGCCCGTCGTCGAGCACCGTCGCGGTCAAGTCGGCGAGCTCCGCCTCCTCGGGTTGATAGGGCCATCCCATCGCGTACCCGTCCGGCCGGGCCGCGGCGACGCCACGGCGGAAGAAGTCGTCGGTGAAGTAGCCCTGCAAGAGTCGGTCCGCCCCCAGGCGGCGGCTGCAGGGGGCCATGGCGCGGAATGTCTCCTTGATGCCCGTAACCTGCGCATCGGTCGCGGCGGGACCGGTCGGAACGTTGGCGGCAAGGATCTGGGGCCACTCCGTGTTGTTGACGGGCCTTCCGTCCTCCCAGGTCAGCGGCTTGCCTTCACGCGTCTGAAGCTTGGTCTCCGCGGTGATGGTCGTCGCCGGCGTTCCCGCGATCGGGCCGCTCGGAGCCGCGCGCGGCGGGACGCACGGGGCGATCCCGGAGAGGTCGGCCGCAGCCCCTGCGGGTTCGATGATCTTGGCGTTGCTGCCGGAAACCGCGTAGACGGTGTCATAGCCGACCGCGATCAGCAAGCCGTCGACGATGATCGGGTCGCCCACGCCGTCAAGGTAGACGCTCCAGACGGGTTTGCCAGTTTTGGCGTCGATCCCTTGCGTTCGTCCGTCCTCGCCAGTGAGGTAGAGCGTGCCGTCGACATAGTTTGGCGCGCTCAGGGACATGAGAATTGCGGAGGTCCAGAGCGGGCGGCCGGTCTGGATGTCGAACGCGGAGAGCGGGGCGCCGTCGGGCGTCGCGCTGGAGAGATAGACCGCGCCGTGGCCGGCGGCCATTTCGAAGGAGGAGGCGACGACAAGCGGTTTCCAGCGCTGGGTTCCGGACCTCGCGTCAAGGGCATAGAGTCGTCCTGGCGTGCCGGCCGGACCCTGTTCGTTGACGATAGACGCGACGAAGATGACGCCGTCGGCGACCATCGGCGCCCTTTGCACACCTCCCTCAGGCTGAAATGTCCAAAGTTGACGGCCGGTTTTCGCGTCGGCGGCGAGGACAATGCCGTCGTAGCCGACGGCATAGGCGATGCCGTCCGCGACCGCGACGGGGGCCTGCGAACCGAACTTCTGACTGTCAGACCCGGGAATGGTCGTCCGCCATCTTTCCGAGCCGCTTTGGGCCTCGACGGCCCGCAGCGATCCGTCATCGGCCGTGAAGTAGACGAGCCCGCCGGCAACTGCGAGCGCGTCGCTCCTGACGATCTCAGCGCTCGGATAGCTCCATGCCAATGCGCCGGTCGTCTCATCGAACGCGACGAGGCCGTAGGGCGTGACGGCGAAGACGAGGCCGTCCGCAACAGCGGGCGCATATCGGCCGGAGTCGCCAGTGAGGGTGGCGGTCCAGAGATCGGCCCCCGTCTTCACATCCAACGCCGCCAAGACGTGCGAAGTGGTCCCGTCCGCGTTTGATGTGAAATCCCTATCGAGGAACAGACGACCGCCTGAGACGACGGGATGGGTCCCACTCGAGTACAGGGCGTCGCTTGAGGTCTGGTCCCTGTTCCCTTGCAGCTTCCACGCCAGCTTCGGCGCGCCGGAGGGGCCGGGGCCGGGCATGGCGCCGGTGCGGGCGGCGTCTCCCCGGTCCATACCGCCGGCGTCGGGGTTCTTGGGCGCGGCGGTTGGTGTGCTGACGGTCGGGGCGAGCAATGCGGCGTGCGTCATCGGCGCGTCGGGTCCGCTCGCGGTGTGGAAGACGGCGTTGAAGGCGCTGCGCGGGCTCTCGCCCAGCGCCAAGCCTGCGGACGCGAGGATCAGCAGCACGGCAGCCGCGATCTCGGCGAGGGCGAGGCCGCGCCGGTTCGGCCACGGCCGGACCCGTTCGCGCCAAGACGCCGGCGGGACGAGGGCGACCGCCTTCCGCCTGACCGATTGCGGCCAGGGCGCGGTTGGCCCGTTCTCGATGGGAAGCGTTTTCGCGTGGTTCATGATCTCCTCCCGGAGCGTTGCGGCGAAGGCCGGCGTCGGGCCGGCGGCCGAGTCGTCGGCGTGAAGCGCGCGGATCGTCTCGGATTCGGCGCGAAGGTCGATGACCGTGGACGGATGCGGGCGGGCGGCGCCCTCCGCATCCCACCAGGCGTCGAGGTCGCGTTCGATCCGGTCGTCGCGGTCGAGTCGGTCGGGGTGGTGGCCGTGGTCGTTCATCGCTCATCCCTATGGAGCCGCGGATGCGGTCGAATCTCGGAACAGCGGCCGGTGTCGGTCATGATCTCGTGCAGCCGCAGCAGCGCCCGATGCTGCGCGGCGCGGACCGCTCCGTGCGTCGTGCCGAGGGTCGCCGCGATCTCCTGCCCGGTCAGCCCGGCCAGACGCAGCTCGACGACCCGGCGCTGCTCGCCGGTCAGCTGCGCCATCGCCGCCGCCATGTCCCGCCCGCTTTCGCTGGTCAGCGCCTGCGCTTCGGGCGAGCCGGACCGGTCCGCGAGTTCCGCCCCCGCCTCGAGCGCCTGGTCCATGCGGCGGGCCGTCTGCCGGACCTGATCGACGATCACGTTGTGCGCGATCGCGAAGAGCCAGGAGCGGAACGATCCCGCGCCGGGACTGAAGGCGGGCAGCGCCGCCATCGCCTTGAGGAAGACGGTGCTCGTCGCGTCCTCGGCGGCGTGCACGCTCCCCAGCCGGCGATGGCAGTAGCGGTGGACGACGGGAACGTATTTGTCGTAAATCCGCGCGAATTCCGACAGATCGTTCCGCGTCAGGGCGACGAGATAGAGGTCGTCGCTCGGCTCGGCGAGCCGGTCGTCGCGTCCTCCATGCCCGTGCCGACCATCGCTTTGGATCGTACTGCTCCGTCCGCCGTGGTCCCGCCCGATCCCGGCTGCATAGGTGAACGACGCGGCGCGGGAAATGTGACGGTTCGGGAGATGATGCCACCGGGGCGGGGCCGGAATCCGCGGCACGCAGCGTGCAACGCGGGGTGCGTGTCTTGTCGCGCGTGAAGGAGCATCGAACGATGGGCCCGAGAGTCTCGGATCTGATATCGGAGTCGTCCCCGTGGCTCGACGGCGTGGCGGCGGCGCTGAAGCAGGCCTACGCGCCGATCCTCGGCCCGGATGCGCCGCGCGGGTTGAAGGACGCGCTGGTCGGGACCTGGCTCGGCCATCCGCTGCATCCGGCGGTGGTGGCGATGCCGATCGGGCTGTGGGCGGGCACGGCCGCGCTCGATCTGGCGGGTGAGCGCCGCGTGGCCGATCTGATGCTCGGCTTGGGCCTGGCGACGGCGGTCGGAGCCGCGCTGACGGGCGCCGCGCAGTGGCAGGACGCGACGAAGAACGAGAAGCCGCGGCGCTTGGGCGCCCTGCACGCCTCGCTGAACAGCGTGGCGACCGGCCTCTACGCGGTATCGCTGCTCGCGCGGCGCAGGGAGCGGCGGGGGCTCGGCATCGCCCTCTCGACGCTCGGGTACGGTTTGGTGGCGACGTCCAGCTGGATCGGCGGGGATCTCGCCTACACCCTGGGGTTGGGGGTCGACCATGCCGCCTTCGAGAAGCCGCCGGCGGAGTGGACCGACGTGGCGGCGGAGGGCGACGTGCCCGCCGAGAAGGCGCTGCGGGTGGATGCGGGCGGCGCGGCGGTGATGCTGGTCCGGCAGGAAGGGCGGATCTCGGCGCTCGGCGCGGTCTGCCCCCACCTGGGCGGCCCGCTCGACGAGGGCCGGATCGAGGACGGCTGCGTGCATTGCCCGTGGCACGACTCGGTCTTCCGGATCGACGACGGCGTGCTCATCCACGGCCCGGCGGCGACGTCGGTGAAGGCGTACGACGTACGGGTCGAAGCGGGCAGGGTCTCGGTGCGGGCGCAGGGGTGATCGAGCCTTGAGCGGAGACTCGCGGTTGACCCCTGCCCCTTCGGGGCCAACCGTCTCCTCCTCGGCAGCCGCAACCCGGACCGACGCGTCGGAATCGCGCCTGCTACCCTCCGCACCCGCTCCGTGCCGCCGTGTTCAGCGCGGTCCAGTAGCTCGGCAGGGAGTTGAAGGCGCTGCCGCTCTTCGGGCTGTCGTCGGTGATCCAGATCTGGCCCGCGTTCAGCCAGCGCGACTTGTCGATCGTCTCCGTCAGCAGCGCGTCCGGGACGTCGATGACGAGCACGAGGATCCTGGCCGCGGGATAGTCGCCGAACCACGCCGGGGGTTGGTAGAGCGGGCTGAAGAAGAGGCTGGCCGGGGCCTCGAAAACCGCGGCGACGTCGGTGAACGCCATGTACCGCTCGTTCGGCGCCCACCCGAAATTGAGGATCACGATTCCGCCGCTTGCGTGCGCATGGTCCGCCATCGCCTGGTAGACCGCCAGGTTGCCTTCCGCCTCCGACGCCTCGTCGAGAAAAAAGCTCTTCACCCCGTACCACTGGTAGTAGCGGTCCATGTCCGCGACGACCGCCGCCACCGGACGCGTGCCGTAGCCCGTCCCGATATACCCGGCGACCAGGATGCCGGCCGCCCGCGCCTGGGCGAGGGGGGCGTCGTAGTGCGGCTCGCGGGCCCGGCCGACGCCGCTGTTGGGGTTCAGCACGATCGCGCCCACGGCCGAGCCGGCTTGGGTCGCCTGACCCCACAATCCCGTCTCCGGGTCGAAATAGGCGGGGATCGTCAGGCGTTGGCACGTCGCCGCGGCAGGAGGAATCGACTCGCGCGTGATGTCCACGATCCGGGCCAGCCGCAGGTCGTCGGCGTGGAAGGTGGCCGGGCCCGAGACCTTCCAGGCGAAGACGTCGATCGACACGATTCCAGGCGGCACCGTGAAGTTCATCTTCTGGGAGACCCACGTCGTCGTCGGGAAGGGCATCATCGCCGGTTCCAGCTCGGCGTGGCGGACGCCGCTCGCGTCGCGGAAGACGAGCCCCAGATAGGCGACGTCGCCGGGGCGGTCGAGCACGCCCCACCCCGAGAACCGGTAGGTCACCCCGGGCTGCAGGTGGACCCGCTGACCGGCGTAGCTGCCGCCGGGCTGCAGCTGCATCGACCGCTCCCCGCCGTGCGCGGTCGTCGAGACCACGACGGCGCCGTCCGCCTCGTACCATCCGGCGTCGCCGTCCTCGAAGCTCGCATCCGTCAGCAGCACGCCGTCGATCGGCGGCGTCGTCGGCGTCGGCACGATCGTCGCGGTCGGGGTTGCGGTCGCCGTTGACGTCATGGTGGGCACGACCGTGACGGTGGCGGTCGCGGTTCCGGTGGCGGTCTGGCTCGGGGAAGGCGGCGGAGTGTCTGTGGCTGAGGCTGCGACCTGGACCGTCTCAGTGGCGGGTGGAGTCGACGTCGAGGTTTCGGACGGGCCGAAGGTCGGCGAAAGCGTGGGCGACGCAGTCTCGGGCGACGGCGTGATGGTGGCGGTCTGAGTCGGGCTCTGCGTGGGCAATGCCGTCGAGGCCCCTGTCGGCGACGGCATTGGCGTCGTCGTCACCGTCGAGGTCCGCGTCGGTGTCGGACTCTTGGCCGGAATGGCCGTCGGAGTTCTCGTCGGCGCGGGGCCTTTGGTGGGGACGGCAGTCGGGGTTCGGGTCGGCGTCTTCGTGGGCGTGGGGCTTTTGACGGGAATCGGCGTCGGCGTCTTGGTCGGCGTCCGCGTCGCCGTCGCGCTCCTCGTCGGGGCGGCGATGCGGGTGGCGGTCTGCGTCGGCGCCGCCGTCGGCGCGATCGTGCCCGGATAGACCTCGACCTCCGCCAACCCGCCGACCTGCGCCGCTCCGTCCGGCGTCGCGAACGCGAAGCGCACGTACGTCGCTTGGACGTCGACCGACGCGTCCTGCCACTGGCCGGCGACCGCGCCCACCCCGGTCGCGACCTCCGTCCAGGTCGCGCCGTTCGCCGAGATCCGGACGGACATCCCGGCCGCCGAACCGGCGTCGCTGAAGATCCACCGGATCCGGCCGATCGCCTGCGTCGCCGCCAGCCTGACCGTGACGTACGCCCCGGTCCGCGCGTTCGCCGGCGCGCTCCACGACGTGCCGAGGTTGCGGTCGACGATCGTGCCCGCCGCCGACCCGCCGCTCCGCGACGAGGCGTACAGCGGATACCCCCCGCCCGGCGGCAACATCCCGTCCAGGCGCGCTGCCTCGACGATCGGCTCGCCCGAGGGCGTCTCCGTGGGCGGATCGCCGGCGATCGTGAGCGACCGCGTCGCCGACCAGAACCGTCCCCCAACGGTGTCGAGCGCCGCGACCCGCCAGAAGTAGGTCTGCCCAGGCGAGAGCGCCCCCTGCGCGCGATAGCCCCTCCGCCTCAGCTCGACGCCGACGACGAGGTCCGCGAACGACGAATCCGTCGCCAATTCGAAGCGATACCGCGACGCCGGTGGAGCGGCGCCCCATGCGAACGTCGGCCGCGTCTCGCCTACGGTCGCCCCGTCGTCGGGCCGGGTGAGCGCGGGCGCGGGCGATCCATCCTGAGCGCTTGAGTGGAGCGTCTCCCGCGGCAGGATCGCCAAGCCGCCCACAAGCAGCGCGAGCAGCGCGACCACGCGCAGGGACCGACGCATTGGAGGAGGAGACACCGTCATGCCGTGAGTCCCGAGCCGTGAGCCGTGCGCTTTGAGCCGTGAGCAGCGCCCAACGGCCCGCCCTGCGTTTTGCGACGGCCGCCGATGCCGCGTCGAGCAAGAACCGTCAGGAACGGCCGTTTTGGACCAGATGGCGCGGGAATGTGGGAAACGACCTGAAATCGAGTCTAGCAGCCATCGGTCCGGTCAAGAACGGACAATGGTCCTATTCGCCGCCGGGCCTTCATTGAACGTTTCCGTGGGTGGCATATGTCGTCGTCGAACGGGAACGGCCCCCCATCCCCCCCCGACCCGCACCCAGAGGGTACCCGCCCCGAGTTCGGGGGCAAGGGGGAGGCGACGGCGGGCGTGACGAACGCCGTTGGACGGAGCACTCGGGATGACAGGCGGGAGGCGCCTCCTCCGCCATCGTTCCGAATCGTGTCGGCAAGATCGATCGGCATCGTTGCCGTCAAGGACGCGATGCCCACCCATCGTCATTCCGAGCGCAGCCCGCGGGCGGAGTCGCGGGGTTCAGGAATCTCTTCGAGCGGAGCGAGAACCGTCGTCGCTCCAGTCGGCGACAGTTCATGGCGCCTGGGGCGGTGCCGATCAAAGGGCCGCCTACGGAGATCCGAACCGGGATGCAGGCGATCCGCCCGATCGATGCATCGATTGGCTCAAGCCCTCAAAGCCCAAAGCTCACTGCCCACCCCCCCACCGGCACGTCCGCCAGCCGCAGCGAGAGCACCTGCGAGACGCCGTCGTCGCGCATCGAGACGCCGTAGAGGGTGTCCGCGACCTCGACGGTGCCGCGGTTGTGGGTGATCACGATCGCCTGGGTCTCGCTCGCCAGCCGCCGCAGCTGGTCGCGGAAGCGGACCACGTTCGACTCGTCGAGCGCCGCGTCGACCTCGTCGAGCAGGCAGAAGGGCGTCGGATTGACCCGCAGGATCGCGAAGAGGAGCGCCACCGCCGTCAGCGACCGCTCCCCGCCCGAAAGCAGCGCCAGGCTCTGCAGGCGCTTGCCGGGCGGCTGCGCCACGATGTCGATCCCCGCGCCGCCGGCCCCCTTCTCGCCCGCCTTCAGCACCAATCTTGCCGCGCCGCCGCCGAACAGGTGCGTGAACATCTCCGAAAAGACGGCCGAGACCTTCGCGAAGGTCTCGTCGAACCGTTTGTCCATCGTCTCATGGAGCCCGGCGAGCAGCGTGTGCAGCGACGCGGCCGCCCCGTGGATGTCGTCCAGCTGCGCGCGCAGGAAGACGTGCCGCTCCGCCTCGCGCTCGTACTCCTCGACCACGTTCTCGCCGACGTAGCCGACCCGCCGCAGCCGCTCCTTCAGCCGCCCGATCTCGCGCTCGATCTCGTCGGTCCCCTCCGGAGGTTCGCCCGTGCCCCGCCAGGCGTCGTCGGCCTTCCCCTCCGGCGTCAGGAGCAGATCGGGATCGTCAAGCTCCAGATCGCCGACGACCCGGCCCCGAATCGCCGCCAGCTCCCCGCGGGCGCGTTCGACGCCCAACCCGCTCTCGCCGCGCCGCCGCTCCGCCTCCAGCAGGGCCGACCGCGCCGCGTCCGACGCGCGCTCGCTTTGGACCGCGGCGCCGTCCGCCGCTTTGACCGCGGTGTCGAGGGGCGCGCGCTCCGCGTCGATCCGCTGCCGTTCGCGCGCCGCCGCCTCGGCTTCCCGCCCCAGCCGCGCCTGCTGGGAGGCGATCGCCGCGATCTCGCCGTCGAGCATCGCCGTCCGTTCCGCCCGCAGCCCAAGCTCCTCGCCCAGCGCCTGCCGCTGCGCGCGCAGCCCCGCGTCGCGTTTGCGCTCCGCG
Organism: Thermomicrobiales bacterium; assembly: GCA_050997095.1. Classification (GTDB taxonomy): domain Bacteria; phylum Chloroflexota; class Chloroflexia; order Thermomicrobiales; family UBA6265; genus JBPCRG01. The sequence goes on from JBPCRG010000567.1 coordinate 9,572, forward strand.
CGCAGGCGCTCCTCGGCGGCGGCCAGCCGTCGCTGCTCGGCCCCGAGCGCCTCGTCGGCGATCCGCGCCGACTCGGCGTCGCGCGTCAATTCCGTCAGCGCGGTCCCGTGCCGTTCTCCGGTCGAGGCCGTTTCCCGCCGCACCGCCGCCTGCTCCCGCGCCAGCGTCGCCAGGTCGTCGCGCAGGGTCTCCGCCGCGTTCGCCAGGGCCGCCAACCGGCGCCCGCCCTCCGCCTGCTCCCTCGTCACGTCCGCGATCCATGCCAGAAGCCGCGCGCGCTGGACCTGACGCTCCTTGCGCGACGCGATCAATCCCGCCCGCTCCGCATCGGCCGCCCGCCGCAGCTCGCCCAGCCGTCCCGGCTCCTCCGCGGCGAGCCGCAGCGCGGCCGACGCCTCCCCGCGTTCGCGTTCGAGCGCGGCGATCGCGCCCGGAAGCTCGCGCACCTCGCGCTCCCGACCCAGCATCCCGCTTTCGCGCACCGCCGCGCCGCCGGTCACCGAGCCGCCCGACCGCGCGACCTCCCCCGCCAGCGTCACCGCGCTCCATCCCCCGGCCAGACGGGGCAGGCTCGCCCGCGCCGCTGCGAGATCGTCGACGACGATCGTGCGCCCGAGCAGCGCCGAGACGACCGCCCGCACATCGTCCGGTGCCGAGACGAGGTCGCTCGCGACGCCGTGCACGCCGTCCATCGTCGGGGGAGCGGGGTTGCGCGACGCCCGCACGGTGTCGAGCGGCTGGAACGTCGCCCGCCCCGCGCCCGACCGCTTGAGATGGGCGATCGCCGCCTCCGCGTCCGCCCAGCGCTCGACGACGATGTCCTGGAGATGGCCGCCAAGCGCGACCTCGATCGCCGTGTCGAAGCGGGCCGGAACCTGGATCAACTCGGCGACGGTGCCGCGGATTCCGGCCAGCGCGCCCTTCTTCGCCGCCTGCGTCGTCTCCCGGACCCCGCCGTGCAGCCCGGCCCCGCTCTCCTGGATCCGGCGCAGCGCCTCCAGACGGCTCGCCGCCTGCCCGATCCTGCGCTCGACGGCGGAGAGTTCCCCGCGCACCACCCGTTCCGCCATGGCCGCGCGCTCGACCTCGCCCGCGAGTCGGGCCAGATCCGCGTCGAGCGCCGTCAGGCGTCCGTCCCCCGTCGCCTCGGCCTCCTCGAAGGCGGTCAGCTCGCCCTGCAACCGGTCGAGCCGCGCCCCGCGCTCCGCTGCGGCGGCGGTCGCCCGCAGCCGTTCCGCCTCGTCCGTCTCCCGCCGCTGATCGAACAGCGCCTGCCGCCGCGTCAGATCGGCCAGACGGCGGTCCTGGTCGCCCAACGTGCGCGCGAGGGTCGCGGCTTGGCGCTCCAGCTCGCTTCGCGCCGCCCGGCTGGTTGCGGTCTCCGCCTGCATCGCGGACACCGTCTCGCGCGCCTGCGTCACGTCGCCTGCCGCGCCCGCGATGTCCCGCGCGACCTCGGTCAGGTCGCGCTCGACCGTCGCCACCTGCTCGTCGAGCCCGGCCTGGGTCTCCGCCATGTCCCCGCGGCGGCGGGTCAGGGCCGCGTGCCGCTCGTTCGCCAGATCGCGCTCGTGGCCGATCCGCCGCGCCTGATCGGTCGCCGACTGGAGCCGGGCCTGGTGTCGGGCCAGCGCCGCCCGCGCGTCCTCGAGCGCGATCCTCGCCGTGGAGATCGCCGCCGCAAGCGTCTCGACCTCTGCCCGCCGCACGTCGAGCGCGCCGGACTCGCGGGAGGATGCGTGCTCCGCCGCGCCCAGCCGCTTCGTCGCGGCGGCCAGCAGCCGCGCGAAGTGCATCCGCTGCAGGGCCCGCAGCCGGTCGTGGAATCCCTTCCATTCTTTGGCCTGCCGCGCCGCCCGCTCAAGCGTCTTCAGGCGCGGTTCGAGCTCGGAGAGCAGATCGGAGACGCGGGCGCTGTTGACCTCGGTTTCGGCCAGGCTCTTCGCCGCCTCGGCCGCCTTCATCCGCAGCCCGGTCAGATCGGCAGCGTGCTCGAAGAGCCCCCGCCGCTCCTCCGCCCGCTGGCTCAGCGCCGAGTCGACCAGGCCCTGCCCGACGACCGTGTGGCTGTGGCCGAGCGATGCGGTCAGGTACGCCACGTCCTTCAGGCGCACCTTGCGGCCGTTGATCAGGTAGTGGTTCTCGCCGGTCCGATAGGCGCGGCGGGTGACGGTCACCTCGGCGAACTCGGTCGGCAGCCAGCCCGTGCCGTTGTCGAAGGTGACCGCGACCTCCGCCATCCCGGCCGGGGCCCTGCCCTGCCCGCCCACGAAGATCACGTCCTCGGTCCTCTTGCTGCGCAGCGCCGAGTGGCTCGTCTCCCCGAGCACCCAGCGCACCCCGTCCGAGATGTTGGACTTCCCGCTGCCGTTCGGCCCGATGATCGCCGTGATCCCCGGCTCGAAGAGGAAGACCGTCCGGTTCGCGAAACTCTTGAACCCGTGCAGCTCCAGCCGCGTCAGGCGCGGCGCGGCGGCAGTCGCGCTCGGGGCGTCCGCTGTCAGCATTGCGGTCGCGGTGTCGATCATCGGCCGCCAGCTCCTCGCCGCGTCGTCATGGGAGCGGCTCGTGCCGGAACGCCGCGGCGGCGTCCATCGCCGTATGCAGGACGCGGAGGATGGTGATCTCGCCATCGCCGACACTGTAGTAGACGATGTGCGCGGCGATGGGCAGGGCATGCACGCTCGGGGCCAGATCAAGCCGTGGCAGGCCGCGGAATGCGTGGATCAGCAACGCCTGCATGGCCTCGTCGAGCGTGGCGCGGTAGACGGCGCGTTGGTCGCGTCCCCATAGCCGGGAGGTGTGCCGGAGGATGTCGCGGACATCCATCCGCACCCTGCTTGTGAGGACAAGCCGCCGTCTATGGGCAGACATCGGGATCGATGGGCTCCCCCAGACGCTCGGCCTCGTCCGCCTCCCGCTCGATCTCCGCCCACAACTCCGGAGTCAGCTCGACGCCCTCGCCACGGTCGATCTGCGCGATGCCCTCGGCGATCGCGGCCTTCAGCCGCGCGTGGCGGTCGTGCGCGTCGAGGAGCAGGACGGCGGCGTCGAGCGCCTCGTCCACGCTCGCATAGCGGCCTCCGGCGACCGTCCGCCGGATCAGCGCCTCGGATTGGGGAGTCAGCTGGATGGACATCGGCGACGCTCCTTCCCCGCTAGCCTAGCAAAGTCGGCCGGGGTTGGGTAGCGAAATCCGGCGCCGCGGGTGGAACCCACCCCCGGCTTACGGGCAGACATTAAGGCTGGGGAGCTCGCCGCGGCGGTGCATCTCGTCCGCTTCCCGGCTCATGCGCTCCATTAGCTCGGGGGTCCATTCGACCCCCTCCGCCCGGTCGAGCTGGTCGAGGCCGATCTGGATCTTCGCCCGGAGATTGTCGAGCTGCCGCTCGCGCGCGGCCATCGGCCGCAACGCCTCCGTGATGACCTGGTCGACGTCGCTGTAGTGTCCGGCGGTGATGATGCGCTCGATCAGCGCCTCGTGCTGGGGGGGTGAGTCGGCGTGGCATGGGGTCTGTCTCCTCCTTCCTAGCCTAGCAAAATCGGCCACGCTTGGGTAGCGAAATCCGGCGTCGGTCATCTGGCCCGACGGGAATTTCCTGCGGAGGTTGTTCGGGGAATGACCGGGCGTGGCACAGTTCGCGGCGGGTGCTCGGGTCGACCGCAAGCCGGACGACCCGGCGCCAGTTGGGCAGTCGATTGCCCCGGAGATTGTGCGTCCACACCACCGCGAGGCTGCAATGACCGACACATCCGCGTCGCCGGGCGCATCGTCCACGCTCCGCCTCGGCCTCTCCTCCGGCGCGCTTTACCCGGCCGTCGCCACCGAGGACGTGCCGGAGGCGGCCGCGCGCATGGGCGTGGCCGATCTCGAGCTGATGCTCCAGACGGCGGGGGAGCACGAACCGGCCTTCGTCCGGCAACTCCGCGCCAACCTGCAGGCCGCTGGCACGCGCCTGCACGCCGTCCATTCGTATCAGCCGCCGCATCCGCTCGTCTCGCCCTACCGGCGGCGGGCGGAGGAGGCGCGGGACCTCTTCCGCCGCGCGGTCGCGCTCACGGGCGAGCTCGGCGGCCATGCCATCGTCTGGCATGGGCTTTGCCGCGCGGAGCTGGACCTGCCCGACGCCTGGGAGCGCCTCCTCGCGACGACCGCCGATCTCGCCTCGATCTGCGTCGAGGCGAAGATCACGCTCGCCCTGGAGAACGTCTCCTGGTGCGCGCTGCCGACCGTGCGCGATGTGATGGCGTTCGCCGCCCGCATCTCCGAGCTCGGTTCGCCCGGCTCGATCGGTTTCGCCTTCGATCCCTTCCAGGCCTCGGAGGCGGGGGCCAATCCCTTCATGATCCTGGCCGCGATGGAGCCGCATCTCGCCGACGTCCACCTCAGCGATTTCCGCGCCGGTGGCGCCGCCCGCCATCTCCTGCCCGGCGACGGCGATCTCCCTTGGCCCGCCCTTCTCCGCGCCGTCGCCAACAGCGGCTACCGCGGTCCGATGATGGTCGAGGCCCCCGTGCCCGACGCCGAGGCCTTCGCCAGGGTCCATGCGCTGATCGACCCCGTGCTCACCGACATCGCCGCCGAGGCCGACCCTTGCGCGGGGACGCCCCCGGCCGGCGTGCGCGAGGGAATCGCGCTCTTCAACGAGCAAAAATTCTACGAAGCCCACGAAGTGATCGAGCACGAGTGGCACGCCGAGCGCCGCCCCGTGCGCCGCCTCTATCAAGGCATCCTCCAGATCGGCGTCGGGTTTCATCACGCCCGCGGCGGCAACCACAAAGGAGCGCTGCTCCTGCTCGCCGACGGCATCGCCAAGACGTCCGCCTTCCAGCCGGCCTGCCAAGGCCTCGACACCGCCCGCCTCGTCTGCGAAAGCCAGCTCGGTCTCGACCGGCTCGCCGCCCTCGGCCCCCGGCGCCTCGCCGAGTTCGACTGGAGTTCCGTCCCGCTCGTTCATCCCGCAGTGAGCCTTGAGCCATGAGCTTTGAACCGAGGGCCTTGGGCCGCGAACGGGATGCGCCTGGACGCGGGCAGGGGGTCGGCATTCAGC
>JBPCRG010000024.1:0-2832 GCA_050997095.1 Thermomicrobiales bacterium
GCGAGAGGTCGCGTCGGGCGGCCTGCAGTTTTTGGACTAGATCGGTGGTGCGGGTAAACAGAACGCGATGCCCCTGTTCGACGAGCATCGTGCCGATTGCCGCCCCGAGATGGGTCTTGCCGGTACCGGTCGAACCAGCGTCTTAATGCCGGGTGTCCGGCTTTTGAGGCCCGGATCACGTATCCGTTCCACCCTCGCTACGGTGAACTGGTCGCCGTTGTCGGCACGAAGCGCCACGCCGGCGCGGATCATCTCGTGGTCCGTCAGCCAGACCGGACCCTGGCGCTTCTCCCCGCCTGGATGATCCAGGCCGGCGGCTCTCATCAGCTCCTCGGGTCGCCCCGCCTCTGCATCGCGCGCTTATGCGAGCTGCGCGGGCTCGTGGAAGTCTTTCTAGCCTCATCTCGACGGGAATCGACCCGCCTCGAGGGAGACGGTGATGAGGAGCGAACGACACCATCAAGCCGATCTGTTCCAGGAGCGAGCGGCGATGGCCGGTCTGCTGCCCGAGCTGCGGTCGGAGGTGTGCCTGCTGATTCAGGCTCTGCTCGCCGAGGCCGCCGGTCTCGGCCGAACCGAAGCGACGCAGGCGATCCGGCAGGAGGGCGGCGATGACCAAGATCACGCCTGACCACCTTGCTCGCGCGGCCTTCGTGTACGTCCGCCAGTCCACGGCTGACCAGGTCCTCAACAATCACGCGAGCCGACGTCGGCAATACGGCCTCACCGATCGTGCTCGTGAGCTCGGCTGGAGCGCGGTCGAGGTCATCGACGACGATCTCGGCCGCTCGGGGTCCGGGATTGCCCGGCCAGGTTTCGAGAAGCTGCTTGCCGCCATCTGCGAGGGTCGCGTCGGTGCGGTTGTCTCCATCGAGGCCTCGCGGCTGGCGCGCAACGGCCGCGACTGGCACACGCTCCTGGAGTTCTGCGGGCTCGTCGGGACGCTGATCGTCGACGAGGACGGCCTCTACGACCCGCGACATCCCAATGACCGCCTGCTGCTGGGCATGAAGGGGACGATGAGCGAGATGGAACTCTCGATGTTCCGCCAGCGCTCACTGGAGGCTCTCAGGCAGAAGGCGCGGCGCGGCGAGCTCGTGCTGACCGTGGCGGTCGGCTATTCCAAGGTCACGCGTGAGCGCATCGAGAAGGATCCCGACCGGCGCGTGCAGGAGGCGATTGCGCTGGTCTTCGCCAGGTTCACCGAGTTGCAGACGGTGCACCAGGTCCATCCCTGGATACGCCAGGAGCGCCTGCCGTTGCCTGCCGTCGGCTACGGCGAGGCGGGACGCGTCATCACCTGGAAGCTGCCGGTCTACAACACGCTCCATCACATCCTGACCAACCCGATCTACGCCGGCGCCTACGCGTTCGGGCGCACCGGCAGCCGCGTCACGATCGAGGCCGGGCGCAAGCGGATCGTGCGCGGCTTCCGCAAGGATCGCGGAGACTGGGAGGCTTTGATCCTCGACCATCACGAGAGCTACATTAGCTGGGCCGAGTTCGAGAGGAACCAGCGCCTGATCAGCGACAACGCCAACGGGCAGAGCTTTATGAGCCGCGGCTCGGTCCGGCGCGGGGAGGCGCTCCTGGCCGGCCTGCTGCGGTGCGGCCATTGCGGCCGCAAGCTCCACGTCGCCTACAGCGGCGAGAACGGCAGCTCCGGACGCTATCACTGCCGCGGCGGCCACCTCAATCATGGCGGAGCGCCCTGCATCTCGGTCGGCGGCATGCGCATCGACCGGGCGGTCGCGGCCGAGGTGATCGCGCGCGTGCAACCGTTCGGCGTGGAGGCGGCACTCGGCGCTTTGGAGACCTCCCGGATCGAGCAGGTCGAGAAGCGGCACCAGATCGAGCTCGCCCTCGAGCAGGCCCAATACGAGGCGGCGCGGGCGCGGCGGCAATACGACGCCGTCGATCCCGATAACCGGCTCGTGGTCGCGCAACTGGAGCGTCGCTGGAACGAGCGGCTGCGGGCCGCGCAGGTGCTCGTCGAGGAGCGGGACGCATTGGCCGCCCGTCCCGCGACAACCCTGACGGCGATCGAACGCGAGCAGCTCCTGGCGCTCGGCGCTGATCTCGAGCGGGCCTGGCACAGCCCCGGCGCGACCCCGGCGACCCGCAAGCGGATCATCCGCACGCTCGTCGACGAGATCGTCGTGCGCATTGAGGCGGACGCCCTCGCGCTCGTAATACGCTGGGCGGGCGGCGACCACACCCCGCTTCAGGTGAGTAAGAACCGGGTTGGTCAGCATCGCTGGAGCACGACCGCCGACGTGGTCGATCTCGTCACGGTGATGGCGCGTCAGATGCCGGACGGAGCCATCGCGGCGGTGCTCAACCGGGCCGGCAAGAAGACCGGCCGCGGCAATGGCTGGAACCGGTCGCGCGTATGCATGCTGCGCAATCACCGCCGGATCCCGCCCTACCGAGAAGGCGAACGGACCGAAAGGGGTGAGCTGACGCTGGACGAGGTGGCGGCCACCCTGAAGGTGAGCGAGGCGACGGTGAGGCGGCTGATCAATGAGGGCGCCCTCGCGGCCCAACAGCTCTGCAAGGGCGCACCTTGGGTCATCCGGGCCGAGGATCTTGCGACGGACGAAGTCGGGCGTGCCGCCGATGCTCGCCGTCATCGGCGTCCGCCGTCCGGCGATCCGCGTCAGAATACCTTGGTTCTGTAAGGTGATGGCCAGATGAGCAGTATGAACCAGACTCGGTCGGCCCGCTGATCAGCAGGTTCTGATGCCGGTCGATCCAGTCGCCGGCGACGAGCCTGGCCAGGAGCGTGCGATCGAGGCCGCGGGGCGTGCGAAGGTCGATGTCCTCCACACA
>JBPCRG010000055.1:0-6932 GCA_050997095.1 Thermomicrobiales bacterium
GTGCCGAGGCTAGGATCGGACACATTTTCAGCCGACAGGGCGCAGCAAGCAGCGCCCCTACATTTGGGGGGCATGGTGTTTCGCCGCCTTGCCAGGGTGCCGCATCACGCAGCCCGTAGGCGCAGCAAGCAGCCGTCCCAAGTCGAGGCGACGCATCTTCGAGTGTTCCCGTGCTATTTCCCGGGCGATCCAGCGGAGGTGCGGCGTTGAAACGGCAATCTACCCGATTGGACGGGTACGATTATTCACAGGGCGGCACCTATTTCGTCACGGTCTGCACTCATCAGCGCGACGCATTGTTCGGCGGCGTGGTTGACCGTGAAATGGTCTTGAACGACCTCGGGAGCATCGTCCAAACGACCTGGGAATCCATGCCAAGCCGGTTTCCGACGATCTCCCTCGATCAATTCGTGATCATGCCGAACCATATGCACGCCATCCTCTTTCTCGGCGCCGTCGTTGAGCCAAGGGTGCTGGGCACGGGCGCCGCACCCACACTCGGCACCGTATTGCGCGCCTTCAAATCGATCTCGGCGATCGCCTGCAACAGGCACCGGGGGCTGACAGGCGTGCCCGTTTGGCAACGCAATTACCACGACCACGTCATCCGCGAGGGGCGGGCGCTGGAGTCGATCCGCCGGTACATCTTCGCCAACCCGGCGGGCTGGGCGACGGACGATGTCGACCCCGTGCCGGGCTGACCTGCCGATCCGCTATGGCCAGACCTGGATCTCGCTCAGCGCGCCGAGCTGCGGGTCGCGGTTCGGGTTGGTGAAGGTGAAGCGGACGTAGCGGCCGGCGAACGCGCCGTCCAGCTCCTGCCACGCGTCGGCCGGAGCGCTGCCGGGGGCGGCGACGGTCGACCACGCCCGTTTGTCGTTCTAGACCTGGATCTGCATCCCGTCCGCCAATCCCTCGACCGCGAAGCTCCAGCGGATCGCCGAGATCGGTTTGACCGCGCCCAGATCGACGTAGAAATACGCGCGGCTTGGCGGTAGCGCGCCGGGCTTGGTGATCCAGTAGGTCCCTGCGTTCCCGTCGTAGGCGAGGTTCGAGCCGACCGAGTTGGACGTCCGTCCGCTGCGGATGATGGGGTAGGGACTCGGCGCGGGAACCGGCGTCGCCGTTTGCGCGGGAACCGGCGTCCGCGTCGTTTTGGGCGTCGAGACCGGCGACGGCGTCTTCGTCGGCGTGGGTTGCCGGGTCGCCTCCTTCGTGGGCGTCGTGGTCGGCGTTCGCGTCGGCGCGACGGTCGCCGGCGCCGTCGGGTTCGCGGTCGGCGTCTTGGCGGGAGTGGTCGTCGGCGCTTTCGTCGCGGTCGGGGGCGCTGTCATGGCTGCGGTCGCCGTCACCATGGCCTTGGGTGTCGGCTGCTTTGTCGGCGGGGACGTGGGTGGTGTGCGGGTCGGGGTCCCGGTCGGCGTCGAGGTTGGACTTGGACCGGCCGAGCCGCTCTCGTAGGCTCCGATGTCGTAGGCCGAGCCGCGTGGCCGCGCGATGCCGTCGAGGTCGTCGGTCACGCCGGTCAGGGTCGCCCCCGCGTCGATCGCCGGGCTGCCGGGTTTGAGGTGGAAATCGCCGTTGCCGGAGTCGATGAAGAGCTGGGCGGGCGTCGCGATGATCGACGCGGCGTCGTGGCCGAGCGCCCGCCATCCGGCGAGGCCGAGGCGGGTGTCGCCGTCGTCGACGCTGAAGCGGTCCATGACCACGTTGTGGTCACTGGCGAACCCCGTCATCCCGCCGCCGAGGGAGATGCTGCCGCGCCATGAGTGGGCGGTGAAGAGGATGTTGTCGGCGAGGATGTTCCCGGTGCAGGCGGAGGGGTCGGGCGCATTGATCGTCACGGCCCAGCGGCTGTCCGTTGCCATCACGATCGTGTTGTTGAGGATGGAGTTGTTCCGTGAGCAGATCGCGCCGTCCTGCTGGAAGACGGCGATGCCGCTGGCGTGGTTGCCGTAGAGCAGGTTGTTGCGCACGACGCTGTACTCGACGCCGTCCATGTTGATCGCGGCGCCCCTCGCGACGCCGTTGTCGTAGATGACGTTGTCCGCGACCAGAGCGCCGCTGATCACGCCGTCTCCTCCCTGCGAGAGGTCGGCGTTCATGTGCAGGCCCGCGGCGTGGTTGCCGTGGATCGTGTTGCCGCGGACGACCGGGCGGTCGCCGCTGTTGCTGGTGTAGATGCCGTGCTGCTCGACCGAGCCGGAGACGTCGTTGCCTTGGATCAGGAGGTCGTCGCTGACGTCGGTGAAGATGCCCCAGACGCCGTTGTCGGCGAACGTCCCGCGCTCGATCGTGACGTGGGCGGAGCTGTCGACCCGGACGCCGGCGCGGGTCGCGTGGCGGACGCCGACGCCGTCGAGCGTGTCGTAGTCGGCGTAGGTGACGAAGATGGCGTCCCGGCCTGCGCCGCTGCCCTCGACGACGACGCCGGGGCCGGTCGCCCGGAACGTGACTGGGGAGCCGGCCGAGCCGCTGCGGTCGATCGTGACCGGGCCGACGTAGCTGCCCGGGGCGATCAGCACCGTGTCGCCCGGCGCCGTGACGGCGGCCGCCTGCTGGATCAGCCGCCACGGGGCGGAGACGCTTCCGCTTCCGCCGCTGGCGGCATTGGCATCGACATAATAGGTGCGCGGAGTCGCGGCGATCGAAACGGGCGCCGACGGGCTCGTCGGAGCGGGGGCGGCGCGAAGGGGCGCGGAGCCTTGGCTGAGGGTGAGCAGTAGCGTCAGGGCGAGGGCCGCCCCGAGCGGCGTCCGCCGCAGTCGTCGTGCCGATGTCATCGTGGCCCCCATCCGCGCCAACACGCAAAGCCGGGGCGCGGGGCAGACCCGGCCGCGTCTGACCGCGAGTCTAGGGCACGGAATCGAGGCTGCCGATGAATGGGAAGTCCCGACCAGTCGCGGTACGGCGCCCCCCGCCAGTCCCTCCCGCGCCGGTCGGCGCGGGGAGAAAGGAAGCGTCCGATCGGCCGTTCGGCTCATCCGCGCGTCGTTGCCGTCGGCCCGGTTTCGGTCGGCGGCGGGTCGGTGGGCCCTGCGGTCGAGATCGGCGTGCGGCGGCGATCGTCATCGTCGGGTTTGCTCTACGTTTGCCACGCTGGCTTGTCTGGAAACGGGGGCATTCAGACGGCGATCAGCGCATCCGCGATGAACGCGGCAAGCACGGGAGAATCGCTGAGCGACGCGTCCGGGCCGAACGTCTCGATGTGGAACCGGATCGCCGAGGTGACATCGGCAAGCGCGCCATCGTAGGTGTCGCCCTGGCCCACGACGATCCCGGCCAAGCCAAGCGGATAGGCGACGAACCCGTCGGGGTGCTGCTCCACCACCACTTTGAATGACGTCAGTGCGTTGCGCTCCTTCTCAGGCGGAGTATAGCCACCGGCTCATCCCTCCGCCGCATCCGCCGCCGTGGGCAGGGCGGGCGGGTCGGTCGGCGGCGGGTCGGTCGGCGAGGGGATGGGCGTCGTCGTCGGCTGCGGCGTTTCCGTCGGCGCGTCCGTCGCCGTCGGGGACGGGGTCGCAGTCGCGGACGGCGTTTCGGAGGCAATCTCGGCTGTCGCGGTTGATGTCGCGGTCGCGGTGGCGGTCGCACTTGGAGCCATGGTTCCGGACACGGTGGCTGTCGGCGTGGCGGTGCGTGTCGGCGGCGGCGTGGCGAGATCGGCCGGGCGGACATGCGCGCCGCCGTAGATCTTCACCTCGGCGAGTCCGCCCAGGAAGGGCGCGGCGCCGGGATCGGTGAAGTCGAAGCGCACGTAGCGGCCGACGGCGGCGACCGCAAGCGTCTGCCAGACCTTCGCCGGGGTTGGGCCGAAACCTTTCAGCGCGGTCCAGCCGGTGCGGTCGTCAGAGACGGAGATGGCGTAGCTGGCGGCGCCGTCCGGCTGCGCGAGCCACCACTGGATCGTCGAGATCGGCCCGGATGCGCCGAGATCCAAGAGCAGCCACGCTTGCGCCAGCGCGCCGGTCGAGCGCCAATTGGTCTCGAGATTGCCGTCGCGCGCATAGCCCGAGCCGGTGGTCCCTCTCGATCCATGACTGATGACGATGGGGAGCAGATCGCCGGTGACCGCCGGGGCGGGGGTGGGCGACGGCGTCGGGGTCGATGTCGGCGTGGCCGTCGGCGTGGCCGTCGGCGTCGGGGTCGCGGTCGGGACAGGCGGCTGCGGCGCCGCGTAGAGCTCGACCTCGGCGACGTAGCCGAGCGTCAAGTCGCCGTTGGGGTTGGAGAACTGCAGCCGGACGTAGCGCGCCGCGCGGTAGGCGGAGAGCCATTGCCATTCTCCGGCCGGGGGGTTGCCGAACCGCTTCACGGTCCGCCAGGTCGTGCCGTCGGTCGAGACGCGGATCGCGTAGTTGTCGGCGCCGCCCGTCTTGCGGAAGACCCAGCGCACGCCGGTGAGACTGAGCACGCTCCCCAGATCGAACTCGAGCTTCGCCCAGGTGAGGGGGGCGCCGACTCCGCTGACGAACCAACTCGTGCCGAGATCGCCGTCGGAGGCGCGGCCCGGGTTGGATCCGCCGCTCGGGGGCGGCCCCGGGGGCGGCACGACGGGGTGCCGCGAGGTCGAGGGCGCGGCGGAGAGCTCCGCCCAATGACGCTGGGCGAGGGCCCAATACTGGTCGCCCGTGGTCCCGGTGTAGGGGTCGTAGTCGCCGCCGAGGTAGTGGCGGGCGGCCCGCTCGTAGCCGCCATATGTGCGCTCGTTGTAGGCGAGGATGTAGGCGCCCATCATGATGTTGCCGCGGGTGGTGTAGATGTCGTTGCCCACGACGTGGGCGACGAGGCCCCAGACGTCGGGCTGGATCTGCATGATCCCGGTCGCGCCGGAGACCGAGTCGCCGTACCAACCCTCCTCGACCATCGTGATCGCCTTGATGAAGTTGGCCGGCAGGGCATGCCTCGCCGCCGCCTCGAGGAAGTAGGCGTCGTAATTGTTGAGGATCGCCGCCGGCCCCGTCGCCCGGCCGACGACGCTGGTCGCGCCCGGCCCCGACCCCGGCGCCGCGGGCGCGGATCTGGGCGGCCAAGCCGCCAGCCCGGCCGCGAGCATCACGAACGCGAGGCCGATCGGGAGCAGCCGATCGGGGCGGCGGAGTCGAGTGAGACGCATCATCGGGCCTCATCCTTTGAGCGACGACAGGCGTCGGGCAGCGGCGTTTCGCCAGCATCCCGCCGACCACGTCAGTGCGACGGCGCAAAGAGGGGAGGGCGGCGAAACGACGGCCGACGCGCCATGGAATTGAATGTAGCAGTGAGGCAATATTAGCATCAGGATGCGTCGGCGTCTACCAGACGAACTTTTTGCCATCCCCTTCAATAATAGTCATCAGCAGCAATTCTCTGTGCGACACACCCATGCCCCTCGATCGCGTCGCTGTCGTCATGTGTATTTCGGCGAGTCCGGGGCCGATCCGCGTCACCGCTTCGCTGCCCTGGGCCGGGGAGGGAGAAGGAGCCGCGCATCCATCCCCGGATCGTTCGCCGTCGACTCGTCAGCGCGGGCGCGGAGTTGTAGAGTCTTTGCGGCACGATCCGTCCAGCACTCGCTCAATCCTCGTTCGTGTCGGTGAAATGCGAACGAGGAGATCCTTCGTGCCTGAGTAGTCCGTCAGGGCTTTCCTGCCGGGTCGATGTGGCCCGGTTCCCGCCTGACGGTGGTCTCCAGACCCGACGGTCGGCCCTTGACGGACCACTCGGGATGACGGCGGCGGAGGGCGGCTCCACCAGTCATTTTGAGGCGGGAAGACTCCGGCCATGATGCGGCACGCCACGGTGACGGGGTGCTCGGGCGAAGCCAAAAGGCTACGTTAAGGGATCCGTCAACCGTGCAGACATCGACGCGGGAGACCTGGGCCGCGGCCGCGACGGCCGAGCCGATCATCAGCGTCCGCGGGCTGGTCAAGCGGTATGGCCAGGCGACCGCCGTCGCCGGGATCGACCTTTCGGTCGCGGCGGGGGAGATCTTCGGGATCCTCGGGCCGAACGGGGCCGGCAAGACGACGACGCTCGAGATGATCGAGGGGCTCCGCCCGCCCGACGCCGGCAAGATCCGGGTCGCGGGGATCGACGCGGTGGCCGACGCCGACGCGGTCCGCAAGATCATCGGGGTCCAGCTGCAGACGACCGCGCTCTTCGACTACCTGAACGCGGCCGAACTGATCGAGCTGTTCGCAGGGCTCTACGGCGTCGACGCCTCGCCCGCGCGCGTCGACGAGTTGCTCGGCTCCGTGAATCTGCTGGAGAAGCGGAAAGCGCGTGTGGACGAGCTTTCGGGAGGCCAGCGCCAGCGCCTCTCGATCACGCTGGCGCTGGTCAACCGGCCGACGGTCGTCTTCCTCGACGAGCCGACGACCGGGCTCGACCCGGGAGCCCGCCGCGATCTTTGGCAGACCGTGCGCGACGTGCGCGCGAGCGGGACCACCGTCGTCCTGACCACGCACTACATGGAAGAGGCCGAGGTGCTCTGCGACCGGGTCGCGGTGATGGACGCGGGCCGGGTGATCGCCTGCGACACCCCGGCGGCGCTGATCCGCACGCTCGGGACGGCGGCGACGATCCGCGCGCGCACCCCGGACGGCGATCTGCCCGCGGACGCGCTCTCGGCGCTGGCGGCGGTCACCGCGGCGGCCAGCGGCGATGGCCAGCTGGAGCTGCGCACGGGCGACGTGCAGCGGACGCTCGTCGGCCTGCTCGCATTGGCCGCGGGGCGGAACGTGACCCTCGCCGACCTCAGCGCCCATCAGGCGACGCTGGAGGACGTCTTCCTCAGCCTCACCGGCCGCACCTACGCGCAGACTGACGGCACGGAGCCGGGCTCCGCCGCGGACGCTCCGCAGCCGGGTCGCCGCCGCGGCCGCGGGTGAGCGCCGTGAAGAGCGCGATTCGTCATGGCACGCCGGCGGTGTCGCCTCGGGGTGAAACCC
>JBPCRG010000091.1:0-4748 GCA_050997095.1 Thermomicrobiales bacterium
GCGGAGCCAGCCGCTGAACCCGCTGCGGACGCTCCGGCGACCGATTCGGCTTATGAACCCTTCACTACCGAACCGGCTACCAGTGCCGAGCCGCCCGTCGAGACTCCTGCGGCCGAGCCTCTCGAGGTGGCCGATACCTCTCCCGATACCTCTCCCGATCCCTCGACCGAAAAAGACGACACCCCGGCGGCCTGACGTCGCGGAGCAGAGCGGAGCAGATAGGAAAAGCCCATGGCTGGCATCGCAAAAATCACGGTCGTCGGCAATCTCGGCCGTGATCCCGAAACCCGATATACGCCGAGCGGCGCGATGAATGTCACCTTCAGCGTCGCGGTCACGCGCAAGTGGAATGACCAATCGGGGCAACAGCAAGAAAGAACGACGTGGTTTCGGGTCACGTGCTGGGGCAAGCTTGCAGAAATCGTCGATGGTCTTGGCCAAAAAGGCTACTTGGTCAAGGGCAAGCAAGTTTTTATCGCGGGCTCAGTCGAACTAGACGAGTACAAGGACCAGCAAGGGCAGACTCGGAGCAACATTGCGGTCAGGGCCGACGAGGTTCAACTTCTCGGTAGCCGCGGCGACCAGGAGAATGCGTCACCGGCCCAGGCACGGCCCGCCGCATCCGGCGGCGACGAAGCGGAACCGTTCTCAAACAGCTTCGACGACGTCCCGTTCTGATCCCCCGGTCCGTCCGGAATCGACGGACCGAGAATCGGCGAGACTACCGACCACCGTGAGAATGCCCCCGCTGCGACGTTTCGAGGCGGGGGCATTCTTAAACCCGGAAGGACCAGCCAGCGATGCCTGAGCGGCGGCGGGACACACTCCCAAAAAGTCACCGGCGGACGGTCGGCGCCTCGACGACGGGACCCAACGTCCAGGTGCGTCGCGTCTCCCGGCGGGACCGCGAGGATCGGCAACGGCGGCGCCTCTTCTGGATCCTCGGTATCGCCGGAGCGGTCGCGGCGCTCATTCTGGCGTATTCGTCCCTGAACGAATACGTGATCAAGCCACGCCATGTGCTCGCCACCGTCGACGGCACCACCATCCGCCGCCGCGACTATTGGCGGGTGCGCTCCGTCAACTTGACGAACGAGGTCAACCAGTATTCCAGCTTCGCGCAGAGCCCGATGCTGGGAGCGCAGCAGAAGCAGCAGTATTCAACCCTCGCATCGCAGGCTGCGGCCGCGCTCAAGACCGTCTGGGGATCGACGAAGGTCGACGATCCGACGCTCAATCAGATGATCGAGGACCAGATCTACGTCAAGCGCGCGGGCAGCCTTGGCGTGAAGGTGACGACGCAGCAGATCGACGACTACATCACCCAAGCCTTCCAGCCGTCCGACGCGCCGCTGATCACGCCGACGCCCTCGCCGACCCTCATCCCGACCCGCGCCGCCTGGGCCACGGAAACCGCGGCGGCCGCCCTCGCGACGACGACGCCCGCGTCGTCGCCGATCGCGAGTCCCGTGGCCGACGGCTCAGTCGGCGCGACCCCTACGGGAGCGTCGCTGCCTAAAGCCACGCCGGTTAGCATAGACGGCAACGCGGCCGCGGCGACCCCTGCCACGTCCGGCGCGACGCCGATTATGACGAATGTGAGCGTGGCCGGGGCAAGCCCCGAGTCGTCTGGCGCGACGCCGGTTGCCGCCTCCTCCCCCGCCTCGACGACGGCGGCGACTCCGAATCCGGTCGAGGCGCAGGAGACGGTCACCGCCCGCTACAAGGACTTCCAGGCGACGACGCTGAAACAGGCGCACATGTCGGAGTCCGAGTTCCGCGACTGGATCGCCGCTCCGGCCGTCGCCCGCCAAGGCGTCCGGGCCGCGATCGAGGCTCAGGTCGGCCAAAGCGGCGAGCAGATCCATGCGATCCACATCCTGGTCGACACCAAGGATCTGGCGGATTCGATCCACACCGAAGTCACCCAGCCGGGCGCTGATTTCGCCGCCATCGCCAAAGCGCAATCCAAGGACGCGACGACTGCGCCGAATGGTGGCGATCTCGGCTGGTTCCCCCGCGGGGAGATGGTGAAGCCGTTCGAGGATGCGGTCTTCGCGCTCCAGCCGAATCAGATCAGCCAGCCCTTCCAAACCAAGTTTGGATGGCACATCGTCAAGGTTCTGGAGCGGGATCCCGCCCGGCCGATGACGACGGCTCAGATAAGCAAGGTCCAGAAACAGGAGGTCGATCGTTGGCTCGCGGACCGCCGGGCCGAATCCAAGATATCGACGAAGCTGAAGCCCACGCCGACGCCTGCGGTCGCGCAGTTCGCCCCGCCGGCCGATGCCCCGCCGACGCCGACTCCAGCACCGTCGAGCGAGGCGTCGCCCATCGTCGCGGACGGCGGGGCGACGCCGGTGGGTTCCGGCCCGTGACCCGCGGCGGCGATGGCCTCAGCGCGCGTTTTGCGTAGGAATCCGGCGAGGCGTGCTATCCTGCGGGAGCATTCGAGAGCAGGCTGGACAGTGTCCGGGATCGGCGACGCCAAGCGCGGTCGCTGATATGGAGAGGGCGAAGGCCGACCCTTCGACTGCCACCGGCAGAGGGCAAATCGA
The DNA here is from genome assembly GCA_050997095.1 of Thermomicrobiales bacterium. Lineage (GTDB taxonomy): Bacteria > Chloroflexota > Chloroflexia > Thermomicrobiales > UBA6265 > JBPCRG01. The sequence continues at coordinate 2,559 of JBPCRG010000091.1, forward strand.
TGTCCCAGCGTGATCGCTCCGGATTTCAGGACCAGTATCGCGACGAATCGGAGATCGCCCGAACGCCGTTGTCGGCCTCCCCCGAGAGAGGACGGCCCGGTCCCGACCCGTATGTCGACGACGTCGATCTGCCTTCATGGTCCGACGGATCCTCCTCGAGATCCCGACCGGGTCTTCGCCAGCCAAGCCAGGAAGAGACCTCCACTCCGCCACGGGTCGGCGTCCGCGGCAAGACGCCCATCCCGACATTGGGCGATGCGTTCGGCTCGCGTGCCGGATGCGGTCCCGAGAATTCGGCGGGTAGGCGGGACGCATCGCGCCCGCCCGCCCAATCGGCGCCCGCCGACCTGCCCGTGCGCGCGCGTCGGCGGGTGAGCCCTCCAACCCAAGACGATGACGCGGATCTCCCGCTCGCGGAGTGGCCCGCGCCAAGCGCCGCCGCGCGTGCCGATGGCCGGGCAGAGCGGAGCCGCCGATCCGGGTCGTTCGTGGCCCGCCGACGGGTCGGCCATGCCCCGTCGGCGCGGAGCGCAAGCCATGAGGGCATCTCGGGCGCCCTTGCCAAAGCCGACGCGACGCGACGGTTTGTGCTCGGCGCGCTAGGGGTCGGCGCGGTCAGCCTCGTGATGATGGTCGCGACGCTCGCCGCGCGCATGAGCCTCCTCGCCGATTGGATCCCCACCCATCTCAACGCGGAGGGCACTCCCGACAGCTGGGGGACGGCTTCGACGTTGTGGCGAATCCCGTTGCTGGTCGTCATGTCAACGGCGATGTGCCTTGTCGTCGGCTGGTTCGCCGGACGCAAAGACGCGTTCGCCCAACGATTCATGATCGTCTCCACCCTGCTCATCCAGATGGTGGCCTGGGTTGCGCTCCTCCATCTCGCGAGGTGAGGCCCGTGGCGATGTCGGCGCTTTGGATGCAGCGCGAGGCTGCGGACGCCGCCGCATCGCGTGATGCTTCCCGTCGGGGCGTTCGAATTGGCGCCCGCCGCGACTTACGCGCACTCAGCGCGGGCGAATTCCGGTGAGACAGGTCCGGACACCATGGCGAACCTGATCACGGTGGCACGGCTGGGGCTGTTGTTCGCGGTCATCGCCGCGATCTACTTCGGCGGCGTGCGCGTGATCACCCTCTGCATGCCGATCGTCGCGTTCATCTTCGCCGCGGACGGATTCGACGGGTACGTGGCGAGGCGGCGGCGATCGGCGTCGCAGTTCGGCGCGGTCTTCGACATCGCCGGCGACCGGATCGTGGAGAATGCGTTCTGGATCGTCTTCGCCGAACTCGACCTGATTCCGGTGTGGGTTCCGCTGTTGGTGATGACCCGGGGCTTCATCGTCGACGGCGTCCGCGCGATCTCCTACGCCGAGGGCAAGACGGCGTTCGGCAAAGACAACATGATGCGGTCGGACTTCACGCGTTGGCTTACCGGCGGGCGTCTGATGCGGGGCCTCTATGGCTACGCGAAGGCGCTTGGGTTCGTCTTCCTGGTCGGGTTGGAGGGGTACCGTCACCACGACGCCGGAGGAACGTTCCTGGGAGGTCTCTACGCCAATGACGCTTACCGGGCGATCGGTTGGACGTGCGTGTGGGGAGCGTTGGTCCTGACCGTGATCCGCGGGCTGCCGGTCATCTACGATGCGTCGTCGCTTTGGACGAAACCGGACCCCGCGCCCGACCACGTCTCGAAATCGCAGTAGGATTTCCGCCCTGAACACACGATGCCGCGGCCGTGGGTAGCCCCTCGACCACTCCGGACAATGTCACTCCCCTGTTCATGCGGGAGAAGCGGCGGGAACTTCGCCAGTCCCTGGCAGTCGCGTGCGCGGTGTTCTTTTCCTGGGTCACATGGGTCCTGCCCGGCCCGATTCGGCGATGGGCGATCAATCGGTGCGGAGCCCTCACCTACCGCCATTCCCCGACCTACCGCGCCAACGTGCACGCCAATCTCGCGCAGGTTCTGTCCCTGCCCGAGAACCATCCGAAGGTCGATGCGGCCGCTCGGCGCGTCTTCAAGATCAGCGCCCGGAATTTCTCGGACCTCCTGATGGTGCCCCACAAATCCCGCAAGCAGATCATCGACGAGGTGCGTCTGACCGAGGGCAGATGGTCGCACCTCGACGACGCGCTGCGCCTGGGCAGGGGCGTGGTCATAGTCTCCAGCCACTTGGGCTCGTTCGATTACAT
>JBPCRG010000136.1:0-4282 GCA_050997095.1 Thermomicrobiales bacterium
GTACTCAGGGCCCGAAGCCCAAAGCTCACTGCCCGGAAAGGAATGGTATGGTCATCGCCATGGAGCAGCGTCGGTCGGCGATGCTGATATCGGGCGCTCAGGATTGGTCGATGACCCTCGACCGCGATCTCTTCACCGACGCGATGAGCCGCGCCGTCACGGGCGTGACCGTCGTCACCTCCGAGGGGGAATCGGGGCGGTTCGGGCAGACGGTCAGCGCGATGAGCTCGGTTTCGGCGGAGCCGCCCTCGCTCCTGATCTGCATCAACCGCCGCAGCCCGATGTGCAGCGCGATCGAGCGGCACCGCGTCTTCGCGGTCAACGTGCTCCGCGCCGACCAGCGCCGGATCGCCGAGACATTCGCGGGCCGGCCGCGGAGCGGGCTGCCGTACGACTTCGCGGGCGCGAGGTGGGAGGCGGACGTCACTGGATCGCCCCTGCTGGTCGGCGCGGTCGCCCGGTTCGACTGCGGGCTGGAGGCCGCGATCACCGTCGGCACGCACGAGATCTTCGTCGGCCATGTCGTCGGGGCCTCCGCGAACCCGGGCACGCCGCTGGTCTACGCCCGCCGCGGCTATGGGGAGCTGCATTCGTTCCCGAACCGTCCCGCCGTGCCGGTGCGGCCGGGCGGCGACTTTGAATTCGAGGTCGAGACCGACCTTGACCTCGGGGAGTTGTGACCATGATCCGAACCGGCGACGAGTACCGCGATTCGATCCGCGACGGCCGCGAGGTCTGGATGAACGGCGAGCGCGTGCGGGACGTGACGACCCATCCCGCCTTCAAGCCGATCGTCGACATCCGCGCCCGCATCTACGACATGGCCCACGAGGCGGCGACGCGCGACGCCATGACGTACATCGACGAGGGCACCGGCGAGCGCGGCGCGATCGCCCTGAAGCTGCCCAAGACCCAGCAGGATTGGCACGACAAGCGCAAAGCGGTCGACACGGTCATGAACGACATCGGCGGCGTCGTCACCCGGGTCGGCGACGAGACGATCGGCGAGATGTGGTCGCTCTACGACGGCCAGGAGATGCTCGACCAGGTCGACCCGCGCTTCTCCGAGAACATCCGCACCCACGTCCATAAGGCGATCCACGAAGACCCGTTTCACGTCTCCGCGAACACCGATCCGAAGGGTGACCGCTCCAAGCGGCCCCAGGACCAGGACCCGGACATGCTGCTCCACGTCGTCCGGGAGACGGACCGCGGGATCGTGGTCCGCGGGGCGAAGTACGAGACGGCCGCCGCCTACTCGAACCAGGCCTTCGTCAAGCCGACGATCGCCAACTGGGGCGACAGCGAGCTCTCCGAGTACGCGGTCGGCTTCATCTGCGGCATGGGCGCCCCCGGCATGAAGCACATCTGCCGGACGGGCTTCGCCGGCCGCAAGGACCCGGACGACTACCCCCTCTCCTCCAAGTTCGACGAGGTCGACACCCTGCTCATCTTCGACGACGTCGAGATCCCGTGGGAGGACGTGCTCTTCTACCGCCACACCAAAGCCGCCGCCTACATCCGCGCCACGCTCCACCGCTACAGCGCCTTCCCGTACACCCAGCGCGTGCTCAAGATCGCCGACATGCTGATCGGGGCCGCGCTCTTCAACGCCCGGCAGACGGGGCTGGACAAGCAGCCCGCCGTGCAGGAGAAGCTGGCGACCCTCGCCTGCTACCGCGAGGGGATCAACGCCCATCTCACGGCCGCGATCGCGACGGCCGAGCCGAGCCCCGGCGGCTTGCTGATGCCGAACCAGTCGCTGCTCTACACCGGCCGCGTGCTCGCGACCTCGCAGCTCCCGGCGATGAGGCACATCGCCCGCGAGCTGTGCGGCGGCCAGAGCTGCATCACGCCCGACGTGGGCACCTTCCGCTCGCCGGAGACGGGGCCGTGGATGGAGAAGTTCTACTCGATCAACGACGACTGGGACTCGGACGACCGTCGCCGGCTGCTCGCGTTCGCCCGCGACCTGATCAACTCCGACTACGCCGGCCACCGCCTGACCTTCCAGCTCTTCGCCCAGTCGCCGCCCTTCGCCAACCTCGCCGCCGTCTACCGCGCCTTCGACTGGGACGGTCCCCTCGACTTCGTGCAGAAGGCCGCCGGCCTCTCCGACCGCGTCGCCCCCGAGAAGAAGGTGCTCACCGCCGTCGGCGTCTGAGTTGCCGGCGGTGACGCCTTCAGTCAAGCCCTCCCGTCGTCGCGCCGAATGCAGACACGCTGTTTTCCGTCTTCAACTGGGGTGAGAGCCAAGACTTCCGACGTCATCCTGTGTGCTTGGGGAAGGACCAATCGGCATCGGGTTCAGCGACGACGCGACGCCTCCCACCCGTCTTTCCGAACGGAGCCCGCGGGCGGAGTCGCGGAGTCCAGGAATCTCGTCGAGCGGGGCGGGAACCGCCGTCGGCCAGGCCGCCAACGATTGATGACGCACAGACCGCTCCGGAAGAGGCCCGAGGAAATGCACCCCGCATGTCATTCTGACGAAGGAAGAATCTCGTCGTGGTTCTTCGGACAAATCAGACCACCATGCTCGGAGCAACGGGGCGGCCTTCTTTCACGACGACGGCGACGACGCGCCACATCGCAGGAGTTCCACCAGATGACCCACACGCGGATCCGCGCGTTCAACACGCGGGACACGTATCCGGAGCAGAAGATGGACAACGACCTGTGCCAGGCGGTCGTCGCGGGGAACCTCGTCTTTCTGCGCGGCCAGGTCGGGCAGGACATCGACACGGCGGAGAGCGTCGGGATCGGCGACGTCGAGGCCCAGACCGAGCGGGCGATGCGCAACGTCGCCCTGCTGCTCGGCGAGGCCGGCAGCGAGCTCGGCGACATCTGCAAGATCGTCGTCTATCTCGTCGACCCCCGCTACCGGGAGACGGTCTACCAAGTCGTCGGCCGCTGGCTGAAGGGCGTCTTCCCGGTCTCCACCGGAATCGTGGTCACGGCGCTGGCCCGACCGGAGTGGCTCGTCGAGATCGACGTGACCGCCGTGATCCCGGCCGACAGGACGAACGGAGGGGCGACGTGACCTTCTCGATCGCCGCCCGCTGCGCCCGCACGGGCCGGTTCGGCGTCGCCGTCTCCTCGTCGAGCCCCGCCGTCGCCGCCCGCTGCGCCTATGCCCGCGCGGGGGTCGGCGCGGCGTGCTCGCAGAACATCACCGACCCGCGCCTCGGCCCGCGCCTGCTCGATCTGATGGAGGGCGGCCTGGGCGCCGCCGACGCGGTCGCGGCCGTGACCGGGGCCGAGCCGATGATCGCGTACCGGCAGCTGACCGCGATCGACGCCGCCGGCCGGACCGCGACGTATTCCGGCGACGGGACCCTCGGCGTCCACCATGCCGCCGAGGGCGTCGACTGCGTCGCGGCCGGCAATCTGCTGGCGGACCCGGGCGTGCCGCGGGCGATGGCCGCCGCATTCGCCGCCGTGCCGGATGCCGAGATCGGCGACCGGCTGATGCACGCGCTGGCCGCGGGACTCGCCGCCGGGGGCGAGGCGGGCCCGGTCCATTCCGCCGGCCTCTACGTCGTGGACAGGGTGGCCTGGCCGGTCGCGGATCTTCGCGTCGACTGGTCGGAGGCCGACCCGATCGCCGAGCTCGCGCTGCTCTGGGCGTTGTACAAACCGCAGGAGGCCGCCTATCTGGACCGCGCGCTCAACCCCGGCGGGGCTCCGTCCTACGGCGTGCCCGGCGATGCCGAACCGGACGGGACGATCCCGACGGGGACGTAGGGCCGTGCGCTACACCCTGCGCCAGCTGCAACTCTTCGTGGCGGCCTGCGACGCGGGCAGCGTGACCTTGGCGGCCGAGCGCGAGTTCATCTCGCAGTCGGCCGCGTCCGCCGCCATCGCGCAGCTGGAGCGGTCGCTCGACGTCCAGTTCCTCCTGCGCCATCACGCGCACGGGGTGCAGCCGACGCCCGCCGGCCGCCAGTTCCTCTCCGCCGCGAGGGACGTGCTGCGGCAGGCGACCGACCTGGATCGCTTCGCGTCGTCGCTGATGGAGCGCGTGGCCGGACCGCTCGACCTCGGCTGCCTGGTCACATTGGCCCCGATGCTCATCCCGCGGCTTTGCCAGGAGTTCCAGGCTGAACATCCGGAGGTCTCGATCCGATTCACCGAGGCGGGGCAGGACGAGCTGCTGGCCAACCTGCGGAACGGCGCGCTCAGCCTGGCCGTCACCTACGATCTCGGACTGGCCGACGGCATCGACTTCGAGCGGCTGGCCGAGTGGCCGCCGCACGCGCTGCTGGCCGGCGAGCATCCCCTG
>JBPCRG010000173.1:0-3124 GCA_050997095.1 Thermomicrobiales bacterium
GTTCGCCAGCGCGGCGCCCGCCGCCGAGGCCCGCCCGCCGGGAAACATCGTCGCCTGCTCCGGCGCCCCGAACCCCCCCGCCACCCCCCGTGCCATGGTCGCCGGCGCTTCCAGCGACCCCGCCAGCGCCGACCCGAACCAATCCAGCACCGCCCGCTTCGCGTCCGCGACGACCGCCGCCGGCAGATCCGCGAACGTCGTGGTCGCGCAGAACGTCGCCAGCACCTCGCTGACGCCCAGAGGTTCGGTTCGACGTTCGTTTGCGGGGATGATCATTCAGGTCTTCTCCGATCAAGATGCCGTCGGGTCGCGCCGGGTTGAAACCCGGGGCGGGCGGCCACATGCACCCATCGCCGGGGCGGACAAGTATGCGACTATCGGTCGAGACGAGGGCGTGTCTTCAGACAGGCGATCGACTCATGGATTCGATTCCCGGCGACCGGCGGCCGTCGGTTCCAACCGACGTACGATGACTGAGCGCGGGGTTGCCAACCCCGCGTGGGAGGGCAAGATGGTGCCCGTGAGGCGCCCGGAAGCCCTTTGGAGACACGCCCCAGCCATCGCAACGACCCCGCCATCATGCCACGCCCGACTTGCGCCATGCCGCGGTCGACCCGCCCCGCCACGCGGACGAGCGCGACGCGGTATAAACCGGGTCATGCCGCAGCAGCCGTCACCCGCCAATCGAGATTCCGCCGCCACAACCAAGCCCCGGGTGCTGGTCACCGGGCTCGGCGCGGTCACGCCCTTCGGCCTCGGCGTCGATCCGCTCTGGCGCGGCCTGCTCGCCGGCCGCTCCGCGATCCGCCCGATCGCCGGGTTCGACGCCGCCGGGCTCGACGTCCGCATCGCCGGCGAGGTCCCCGACTTCCGCCCCGCCGACCACATGGACGCCAAGACCGCGCGCCGCATGGACCGCTTCGCGCAGTTCGCCGTCGCTGCCGCCGGCGAGGCGATCGCGGACGCCGCCCTGGCCATCGACGACGGCAACCGCGAGCGGATCGGGGTGGTGATCCACACCGGCGGCGGCGGGCTCGTCTCCTTCGAGCACACGACCCGCTCGCTGGTCCTGAAGGGGCCGAAATTCGTGCCGCTGCTCGCGATCCCGACCTACATCCCGAACATGGCGAGCTCGCAGGTCTCGATCACCTACGGCATCCACGGCCCGGCGCTGACCGGCGTCGGCGCCTGCGCCGCCGGGGTGATGGCGATCACGGAGGCCGTCCATCTCATTGAGGCGGGCATCGTCGACGTCGCCCTCGCGGGCGCCGCCGAGGCCTGCCTGACCCCGACGATCGTGGCCGGGTTCGACCGCGCCGGCGCGCTATCGCACCGCAACGACGATCCCGCCGGGGCCTGCCGCCCCTTCGCCCTCGACCGCGACGGCACCGTGCTCTCCGAAGGCGCCTGCGTGCTGGTGCTGGAGTCGGAGGCGCACGCGGTCCGCCGCAACGCGCGCGCCATCTGCCGGGCGCACGGCGGCGCGACCACATCCGACGCCCACCACGTCACCGCGCCCGATCCCACCGGCGTCCATGCCGCCCGCGCCATGTCGCTCGCCCTGGCGCGGGCCGGCATGCATCCCGCAGACATCGACCTCGTCGCCGCGCACGCGACCGCGTCGACCCTCGGCGACGTGGCCGAGACGGTCGCGATCCGCCTAGCCTTCGGCGACGAGGCGGACCGGCTGGCGGTGACCGCGACGAAGTCGATGGCGGGGCATCTGATCGGCGCCGCCGGGGCCCTCTCGTCGCTCGTCTGCGCGCTCGCGATCCGCGACCGGGTCGCGCCGCCGACGATCAATCTGGAGACGCCCGACCCCGACTGCGCCCTCGACCACGTCCCTGGCGGCGCCCGCCCGATGCCGGTCCGCGCCGCCATCGCCAACGGCTTCGCCTTCGGCGGCCAGAACGCGGCGGCCGTCTTCAGCGCGCTCCGCCGACGCGCGTAGCGGAGACTCGGCAAGGCGAGAAGATTTGTCCACTCCGCACCCACCGTCTTCAGCTTTCCTTCATCTTCACGACGGACACTGGATCGCCTGGCCCGTCGTCCTCGACGATCGCCGAGGATCTCCTCAGGCGATCGACGCCGGAAGGGGCTCACTGGGGACGGTCGTGCGTGGAGTCGGATTGCACTCCTACACAAGCTTGAAACGTCGGCTCGGTCGGCGCGGAACGATGAAAGGGAAACGCTGCATGTTTTCGCGGTACCGCAGGTTCGTCGCATCGGGTGTGGTCATGGTCGCGCTGGGTCTCGCAGGACTCCACGGCGGGCAGGCCCAGACGGTCTCGGCCCATCCTGCCCACATCCACAAAAGCAGCTGCCCGACCCCCGGCGACATCCTCTATCCTCTCTCCGACGTCTCGGCGAACCCCGCCGTCGACGGCACTCCCCAAGCCGCGCCGGCTCCCGTGGGACAGCCGGGCGCGGTCCCGGTCGAAACCAGCGTCACGGCCGTGAACGCGGCGCTGAAGGACATCGTCGGCGGCGGCGAGGCGATCGCCGTGCACGAGAGCGTCGACAAGATCGGGACCTACCTCGTCTGCGGCGACATCGGCGGCACGATGCTCGGAGCGAGCGATCTGCCGGTCGGGCTCGCCGCCGTCGGCGACTCCCCCTACTCTGGCACGGCCCTGCTCCACGACAACGGCAACGGCACCACCAACGTCTCGATCTTCCTGACAAAAAGCGGCGCGTCGCCCGCCGTTTCGGGCACCCCGGCGGCGTCCTCCGGCCAGACGATGGACGTCGCCCTCAGCGACTTCGCCGTCAAGTCGGCGACCACCACCTTCAAAGTCGGCCAGACCTACGACTTCGTCGCGGCCAACGGCGGCAAGCAGCTGCACGAACTCGTGATCGAGCATTCCGCCGAGGTCGACAAGCCGCTCCTGGTCAATGGCCGGAAGGCGGAGGCCGGCGACATCGCCCCCGGCTCCTCAAAGACCCTCAGCTGGACCTTCACCGAGCCGGGCAAGTACCTGCTCGCGTGCCACCAACCCGGGCACTTCGAAGCCGGCATGAAGCTGGAGATCGACGTCCAGCCCTGACCCGAACCCTCGGGAACGATCCGGCTGGCTGGATCGTCCCCCCAGGCATCGACTCGCGATCCGGGGGAAGAGCACGC
>JBPCRG010000245.1:0-2888 GCA_050997095.1 Thermomicrobiales bacterium
CGTCGGCTACGGCGCGATCGGGCGCGAGATCGCGCAGCGCGCGGTCGGCTTCGGGATGAAGATCGTCGCGGTCGACGCCCATCCCGCCGCGGACGCCCCCCACGTCGCCGAGGTCTGGCCGTCCGCGCGTCTGCTCGACCTGATGGCCGCCTCCGACATCGTGATGGTCGCCGCGCCGTACACGAAGGAGTCGCACCACATGCTGGACGCCCCGGCCTTCGCCGCGATGAGGCCGGGCGGCTACGTGATCGTCGTCTCCCGCGGCGGGATCGTGGACGAGGCGGCGCTGGCCGACGCGCTCGCCTCCGGCCATCTCGCCGGGGCCGGGATCGACGTCGCCGAGCGCGAGCCGCTGCCGGATGACAGCCGGTTCTGGGACCTGCCGAACGTGATCCTCACCCCGCACCTGGCAGGGTCCTCCACCCAGAAGGAGCGGCGCTGCGTCGAGATCCTGCGGGAGAACATCCTGCATCTGCAGCGGGGCGAGCCGCTGGTCAACGTGGTCGACAAACAGCTCGGCTATTGACGGCGTCCGGCGCCCGGCGACTTTTCGGGAAGAGCGGCCATGCAATGGAAGGATCGATGATGCGGCAGACGTCTCGCTGGCTTGCCCTGCTCCTCGCGGCGTTGATCACGCTCTCGCCCGTCTCGTCCGCGGTCGCGGCGGGCGCGACGCCCGTCGCCAGTCCGGCCGCGGCGGTCGGCCACGGCATCCAGACCGCGGACATGGACCTTTCGGCCGATCCGGCCAAGGATTTCTACCGCTACGCGAACGGCGGCTGGCTGGACCGCACGACGATCCCCTCCGACCGGCCGTCCTACGGGGTCTTCGACGAGCTCGGCGACCGCACGACCGAGACGCAGCTCGCTATCCTCGCCTCGCTGACCGGCGACCCGTCGCTGGTCAAAGGCAGCGACGAATGGAAGGCCGTCCCGGTCTTCGGCCAAGGCCGGGACCAGGCGGCGCGGGACGCGCTCGGACTGACGCCGGTCCAGCCCCTGCTCAAGCAGATCGACGCGCTCACCGACACCGCGTCGGTCAACGCCTACGAGGCGACGTCCTCGCTGGAGGGCGCGTCCGGCTTCTTCAGCGTCTACGCCTACGCCGACCTCGCCGATTCGTCGATGACCGCGGCATATCTCACGTCGGGGCCGCTGCGGCTGCCCAACCGCGACTACTACCTCAAGGACGACGCCGCGACGGTGGCCGTCCGCGACGCCTACACCGCCGCGAACGCCAGATTCCTGCGCCTCGTCGGCTACGACGAGCCGAGCGCGGCCGCGCAGGCGAAGGCCGTCACCAAGTTGGAGCATGCGCTGGCCGCGCCGACGCTGACCCGCGAGGAGCAGCAGGATTTCTCCAAAAGCTACAACCCGATGAAGCTCGCCGACCTCGCCAAAGAGTATCCGGGGATGGACTGGCCGGGGTACCTGAAGATGCTCGGGATCGGCGGCGCGGACACCCTCGTCGTCACCGAGCCGGGCTACTTCAAGGCGCTGGCCGAGATCGTCAAGGCGACGCCGATCGAGACCGTCAAGGCCGAGTTCAAGGTGCAGGTCCTCTGGGCGATCGCCCCGTATCTCGATCGGGAGACCTACAAGATCTATTTCGACTTCCAGGGCAAGACCCTCAACGGCCAGGAGACGTCGAGTCCGCTGGAAAGGCGCGTGCTCGGTCAGGTGAACGGCATCCTCGGCCAGGCCGTCGGCAAGCTCTACGTCGCCCAAGCCTTTCCGCCGGACGCGAAGAGCCAGATTGTCGACCTCGTCCATCAGGTCACCGCCGCCTACCGCGCGCGCTTGGCGGACAGCGCTTGGCTCTCCCCGGAGGCGAAGCGGATCGCGCTCGACAAGCTCGACAAGGTCGCGATCAAGGTCGGCTACCCCGACGCCTGGCGCTCCTACGACGCGGTCGCGGTCGGCGGCTCCTACGTCAAGTCGATGCTGAGCGGTCTGCGCGCGGAGGCGAAGCGGCAGTACGCCACCGTCGGCAAACCGGTCGACCGCACGGAGTGGGGCCTGAACCCGCAGGACGTCAACGCCTACTACAACCCCTCCAACAACGAGATCGTCTTCCCGGCCGCGATCCTGCAGCCGCCGTTCTTCGACTACAAGGCCGACCCGGCGTCGAACTTCGGCGCGATCGGCTCCGTGATCGGGCACGAGATCACGCACGGCTTCGACATCAACGGCTCCCAGTTCGACGCCCAGGGCAACTTCGGCGAATGGTGGACCGCCGGCGACAAGACGACGTTCGAGGCGCTGCAGAAGCGGCTGGTCGACCAGTACGGCGCGATCGAGGTTTTGCCGGGCCTGAAGCTCGACGGCCAGATCGAGATCGGCGAGAACACGGCCGACCTCGGGGGCATCCAGAACGCCTACTCGGCGCTCCAGGGCGCGCTCAAGGCCACGGGCGATCCTGGAAAGATCGACGGGCTGACGCAGGACCAGCGCTTCTTCATCGCCGCGTCCCAGGCATGGCGCGAAGTCGTGCGGAACGAGGCCCTGACCACCCAGGTCAAGACGGACGTGCACGCGCCCGGCTCCGTGCGCGGCGTCCAGCCGATGCGCAACGCCGACGCCTTCTACGCCGCCTTCCCGATCAAACCCGGCGACCCCATGTTCCTCCCGCCCGAGCGGCGGGTGGTGATTTGGTGATCGTAGAGCTTTGAGCTTTGAGCCGTGGGCTTTGAGAGAGACGGGGCGGCCGACGATCGTCGTCCCGCAGGGTTGACACTCCCGATCAGCGGGGATGCGCAAGCGACGACGAGATTCTTCCTTCGTCAGAATGACATGCGGGGCGTCCCTCCTCCGTTGTCGTCCTGAGTACGCTGACCGTCATGATGTGACTGGTTCGAGGATCGGGTAGAGGTGTTTGAGTTGCGTGC
>JBPCRG010000391.1:0-3456 GCA_050997095.1 Thermomicrobiales bacterium
GTCTGAGCGCTCATCTCGCTCGAGTTGTCGGAACCAGTTCTGGTGTGTTGGAACAATGGCTTGCTTCGGTCCCGGGGGCGCGGTGCCTTCGTCCCCGCCCTCTGCCGTCCAACCGTTTCACCGCCAAGGAGGTGACACGCAGATGAAGGCCCAATTGACCGAGGAACAGGAACTGCGGCGGGATCTGGTCGCCGAGAAGCATGCGCAGGCTCGGTCGCTCTTGCGCGAGACGGGGATCGACTGCTGGCTGACCTTCTGCCGCGAAGGGAGCGACCTGCTGCTCCCGTTCGTCACCGGCGGCGAGTATCTGGTCGGAACCTCCGCCCTGATGATCTTCGCCGACGGACCGAGCGTGGCGGTCGTCGCCGACTACGACGTCAGTCAGGTCGACGCGGCGTTCGACACCGTGCTCCCCTATTCGATGGATTGGCGCAAGCCGTTCCTGGCGGCGTTGCGCGACCGCAACCCCGCCAAAATCGGGATCAACTACGCCGAGACTGACTTCGGCATCGACGGGTTGACCCACGGGCTCTACCTTCTGCTCACCAAGACGTTGGCTCCGATCGGGATGGCGGGGCGCCTCGTCTCCGCGGAGCTCATCTCGGAACCCGTCCGCGCGATCAAGACGCCGTCGGAGATCGAGCGGATGCGCCGGGCCTGCACGATCACCCAGCGCATCTTCGACGACGTGACGACGATGCTGAAGCCGGGTCTGACCGAGGCCGAGATCGCGGAGATCATGCGCGAGCGAATGCAGACCTACAACGTCCTGCCGGCGTGGGAAGCGTCGTTCTGCCCCTCGGTCGCATCGTCGCGGAGCCGACGCGGCCACACCCCGCCGGGCGCCGTCGTGCTGAACCCCGGGGATGCGCTCGCGATCGACTTCGGCGTCGTCCACGAGGGCTATTGCTCCGATATGCAGCGGACGTGGTATTTCCGGAAGCAGGGAGAGAAGGGCGCGCCGAAGGACTTGCAGCACGCGTTCGACGCCGTCCGCGACGGCATCCTGCTCGCGGCCAGCCTGATCAAGCCGGGCGTGCGCGGCTACGAGGTCGACGATCCCGCCCGCGCGCTCGTCGCCAAACGCGGCTTCACCTTCACCCACGCCCTCGGCCACCAGCTTGGGCGGATGGCGCACGACGGCGGCATGGTGCTCGGCCCGGACAACGCGCGCTACGGCGACCGCTCCGGCGGCGAGATCGCGGCGGGCATGGTCTTCACGCTGGAGCCGTGCATCGGAGCGATCGGCCTTGAGGACGACGTCGTCGTGACCGAGCGTGGCTGCGACTTCCTCTTCCCGACGCAGGAGAACATCTACCTCGTCTGAAGCCCGCCGACCGCGCGGGCCCCGCACGTTCAGGCGACGGGCTGTCAGGCGCCGCTGACCGGAGTCGCGACCGGCCCGGCCGCCACCGTGGCCGGTGCGCAGTCCCCGGTCGCGGCAAGGCAGGCGACCTGCTGCGCCGTCAACGACTCCGCGATGCTCCGCGCGTCCTCCACGGAGGCCGCGCCTTGCACGTCGACGGTGAACAACCGGTCGGCGACGGCGGCGATGATCCGGAAGCTGTCCGGTTTTCCGCTCTTGAGGGGATTTTCGTAGCTGAACGCCGTCGCCGCGGAGGTCCCCGCGATCGGTTCCAGCCGCGCGCTTTCGAGACCGGCGTACGCGGGCGTCGATTTCGCGGCGTCGTTCAGGATCGCCAGAGGCCCGCTCTCGGAGCTGAACGAGCTGAGCGACAACCTCACGATCGGCAGCGGCGCCGTCGGGTCGGTTTTGAAGCTCAATCCGTATGATTTGACATAACCGCTTGAATAGGCGTCGATCGCCGCCTGCGGGACGGTGGGGCCGAAGGAGTCCGCGGCGGAGACGTATCCGTCCTGAACCCCGACGATGGCGGCCGGATCGGGCGCGAACGAGAGGAGGCGCGCGGGGAGCCGCGGGTCCACTCCGGCGACGTCGTCACCGTTGAGCACGGCGTTGACGCGGTCGTCCAGCTTCCGCGCGAGATCGGCGAGGTTCGTCTCGTCGGGAGGCGTCGCGCCTGTGGTGTCGATCGAGACGCCGACGAGCAGACGGCCGACCCGGAAGGTGGCGTCGAGACCGTTCGTCGGCGTCTTGCCGTCGCTCCCGGTCCCCGTCGAGACCGTCACCTCCGACGGCTCCTCGCCCACGCCGAGCCCCGGTTTGTCGGTGTAGGTCGGCGCGCCCACGTCGCCGGGGGAGAAGCGGGCCTCGTCCTCGAGCAGCTTGAATCCGGCCGTCGCGCCGTCCGCGCCGCCGAACTCCTCGACGTAGCTGCGGACGCTCATCGCGTTGTCGCCCGTCGCCGAGACCGATTGGTAGAACGACGTCAGCCCGATCTTCGCGATGTCGGAGGCGGTGATCCCACCGGAAGCGAGCTGCGCGGCCAGCGCCTCGATCGGCACATAGGCCTCGAAGGTCAAGGCGACCCCCGACGGCATGTAGTCCGAAGGCAGGGTCATCGCCGCCAGATCGAGCCGCCCAGCCGTCACGGCCGGCCGAGTCCCGACCTTGGCGTTCGGGTCGGCCCCCGCGGTCGGCGTGGCGTCCTGCGCAAGCGCGAACGATGGCAGCACCGCCAGTAGCGCGAAGATGACGGCGAGCACAAATCGGCGTGGTGCGGGCATGGTGTCCACCTTGCTTGCTACGCTGACGAACGTCCGGCTGACGTCGCGTTCCCGGACCAGAAGCTGCGGAACCGAGGGCGAAAGGCGATCCTGGTCGACTGCCGCAACCTGCACGGCAATCTTGATGGACGGCACGGAGTCGCTTTAACATGTCGAGGATCTGGATCACATATGCTCGATAACCGCGATCACGCGATGAGCCTCATCGAACGCTTCGTCGCTCATGGCAGGGTGAAGAAGAGCCGACCGGGCCTGTCGCCGCGGGCTTGACGCCACCATTCGCGCCTGAAGGAGTGCAACGCTTCCCGCGCCGACTCTCGGGGCATGGGCGCCAAGACGTATCCGATCAACGAGTCTTCAGCATCCCCGTCGGGATCGTCTTGCAGGTGCGGCAGAGGACTCGCGTCCCGCGAAAAGAATCGCGGCAGTTCGAGGGCTGCGGAGCCCAGCACCCTGGCGACCTCTGGATGCTGCGCGATGAAGGCGTCCACGGCCGCATCGTCGATGCTCCCGATGTTCGTCCCAGAATCCGTCCGAAGCATCGCCACTGTGATTCTCCCCGACGATCGACGACTCTCCATGATCCTAACACCATCCCGCCGTCGGCTCATCGATGGCGGCGCCCGCAGACGTCATTCCGAGCGGAGCCCGCAGGCGGAGTCGAGGAAAGTCTTCGAGCGGAGCGAGAACCGTCGTCACGTTGAGCGACGCCAAGTGACGTTGCACCGACCCGGTGAAAGTCTCCGCCGCTGCTATCATCCGCTTCTATCGCAAGGACGGGAAGGGGCGGACACAGTGGCACGAACC
>JBPCRG010000399.1:0-3744 GCA_050997095.1 Thermomicrobiales bacterium
GCACGACGTGTTGTCTGACCGGCATGATGACATTCCTCCTCGGGGTCGACGCGGCCGTTCCGCCCCCTCTCCCCGCCACATCGGCGCCACCATGACAAATGACGCTAGTCACTGTACTCAGGATGACCGAGGAGGCGTGCTCCAAATGTCATTCTGACGCAGGAAGAATCTCGTCGTCCGTGCTCCGATCGCGTCGATTGACGATGACGTCTTCAGGTCGTCATCTTAATCGCGAATCATGGCCATGACGAGGGACGGCCCCGGCTCGATCGAGGAGGGGTCAATCCATTCCCTCCCCCTGGCTGGCGATCTCGTCCGGATCCAGTTCGGGAGCGGCGGGACGGCGCGCGACGGCGACGCGCTGAACGAACCCGGCCAAGCCCGCGCGCCGGACGTCGATCTTCGGCAGCGCGATCGCGGGGAAGTCGCTCCGGTGGGGAAGATGCGGCATCGACGGTTTGTGCGGGAGCGTGAGGCGGCGCCCGTCCCAGCGGTGGCGCAGCTCCTCCAGCGAGCGGCCCACCGCGCGCTGCAGCTCCTGGAACTCGCGGATCTCCGCGCCGGCCGCCTCGCGGCTCTCCGCCGTGGACATGCCGAGCTGCCGGAACCTGCGCGCCCGCTCGTCCAGCAGCCGGCGCTGGCTGCCGCCCAGCTCGCCGAGCGCGAGCGAAAGGGCGTGGCGGAGGGCCATGGCCATCTGCTCCGGATCCTCCTGCGCGCCGCCCGCGGGCTCGGCCACGATCGCGTCGACGATGCCCAGGCGCAGGCAGTCCCGCGCGGTCGCGACCGATTTCGACCCCGACGCCGAGAGCACGGCATGCTCGAGCATCAGGACGCGGTCGCCGATCGTCCAGGTATACGCCTGAGCGCCTTCGACGTGCCCGAGCAGCACGGTCACGATCGCCGAGGTCGAGGCCGTGCGCGCCGCAAGATGCCGGGCCGACGCCACCCCGCCGTCCCCGGGATTTCCGGAACCGGCCCGGGCGTCCGTCAGCACGACCGTCGGCAGCTCGAGTCGGGCGGCGAGGCGGAGGAGCCGCGTCGCTTTGCGGACCGAGGCGGCATCGAATGCGTCGCCATCGCGGCCGATCGCGATCAGCATCGCCGTGGTCCCGTCCAAGCGGCCGATCGCCCCGGAGACGACGGCGCTGTCGGCCGATATCCTGTCGCCGTGCAGCGGAATATGTTGCAGGGCCAATCGCTCCAGATAGTCGTGGGCGGTCGGCCGCCGCTCGTCGCGGGCGAGTTCGCGCTCCTCCCACGACCGCAGGCCGCCGGATGGCGACGCAGCCGCCGCCTGCGCGGGCGGGTGGGCGATGGAGCGCCGCCCAAGCAGGTCGAGAAGCGTCGCAAGGTGGTCGCGGAGTTCGGTCCGGTCGATCACGCCGTCGATCGCCCCGGTCGCGAGCATCGATTCGGAGGTCGAGAAGCCGTCCAACGTCGTCTGGACGGAGGAGAGCCCGACATGCGCCGCGGGCTCCGCGAACACGAGGGCGGCCTGGGCGGCGAACCCCAAAAAGACGTTGCCCGTGGTGGGATGGGTCAGCAGCGAGATGAACGGGAGCCCCACCCGGCGCAGCCTGGCGACCAACCCGGAGAGCCGGGCGAGCTGCACCAGCGACAGCACGCCGTCGGCCGCGCGGGAATCGCCGCCCGAGCAGAGCGCGACCAGGGGAAGTCTGCGCGAGATCGCGGCCTCGATCGCCAGCGCGATCTTCTCGCCCGAGAGCACGCCGAGTCCCCCGCCGATCGCCGCGAGATCCAGCGCGACGACGACCGCCTGCTCGCCCCCGATCGCGGCGGCGCCCGTCACGACCGCGTCGACGATCCCCGACTGCTCGCGAGCCTCGGCCAGGCGGTCGGCGACCGGCAGACGGTCGTGGAAGATCAGCGGGTTGACCGAGACCAGTTCCGCGTTCGATTCGACGAAGGTCGCGGGATCGACGATCAGGCCGACGCGTTCGCGCGCGGTCAGCCAGAAATGGCGGCGGCAGGCGCGGCAGACGCGGTGGGTCGTGAAGAGGTCGTCGTCCAGCAGATCCGCGTTGCAGGCGGGGCAGGCCAGATCCATCTCCACGAACTCGTCGTCGCCCGATGCGTCGGATTCCCCCCCGCCGCCATGCGTGAGATCGTCGGTCATGCCGCGCCTCCTACTTCCGCCGAGCTCGATGCCGTGCCGTCCCCATGCTAGGGCGTGTCATTGGACTTGTGGCGGGTCATAGTCTCATTTAAATTAATGAACACTTCCCGCAAACCTTGCCCGAGCGACGCGACCGAAGAAGGGTGGGTGTTCGTGGCTCCCCACCGTGGACATCACCTTCGTCGAACCCATCGCGGGATGCCCTGATAAAATCGAGCTGGTCCGCTAGTTGAGCCGAAAAGTATATTTCCACGGTAATTCCTCCTTTGAGTCGCCGCGATCAACCCTAGCACAGCAGCCAAGCCCGCTGGCTCTCAGATGGCGAGCATCACCAACGTCTCGGAAGGAGCAAACTGGCAGATCAGGGAACCGATGAAGACAGTGAGATAGCTGTCAGCCGCAAGTCGGTCAGCCACGTAACAGCTCGCGGCTCACTCAGTCCCTGGGAAATGAGAAGGGCTGTGCGATGAGCACTCGCAAACCAGCTCGAGCCGGTACCGCACCTGAAACGGACACGACACGCACCTTGGGACTCTTTCGGCTCAAGTAGAAGTAGAATAGGAGTCTTCGCACCGATCGAGCAGGGAGCAGATCCATGCTTGCGCACCGCAATGACCATTCATCGTCCGCCGCAGCGTCGCGGTTCGCGATGGACGGACTCTCCGGCGATCTCCACGGCGACGACGCAACGCGCCCCGGGATCGTGCTGCTCCACGGGCTCTCGTTCAATCGCCGGATCTGGGACCCCGTCGTCGCGGAATTGAGCTCCCTCGATCCGACCCGGCGTGTGCTGGCCCTCGATCTGCCCGGTCACGGCGACTCGTATGAGTTGCCCTCCTACGACATGGACGCGGTGACTGACGTGCTCCACGCCGCTCTTCAGGACGCCGGTTTCGGCGAGCCTCTGCTGGTGGGCCACTCGATCGCCGCCGTCATCGCGACCGTGTACGGCGCGCGCTTCCCCGCTCGAGGCGTCGTCAACGTGGACCAACCGCTGCAGACCGCGCCGTTCGGCGAGATGCTGCGGGGAATGGCGGCTCAACTGAGAAGTCCGGCGTTTCCGTCCATCTGGGCCGCGATCGCGCGCGACTTCCACACGGAGCTGCTGCCGGCGGGCGGGCGCGAACGGGTCGAAGCGACCTCGAACCCCCGCCAGGAGGTCGTCCTTGGCTACTGGCGGCAGATCATGGACGCGCCGACGGCGGATCTGGTCGCGTTCATCGACCTGACGCTGACCAGGGTGCGCGAGCAGGGCTTGCCGTATCTCGTCATTGGGGGTTGGCAGCCGGAACCCGGCTATCTCGCTTGGCTGCATCAGCAGCTGCCGCAGGCGCGGGTCGTCATTCTCCCGGAGAGCGGTCATTTCCCCTTTCTCGCCCATCCAGAGCGATTCGCGCGTGAGATCTTGGACTTTGCCGCCAACGTTCAAACGAACCCCCATCAGTAATCTATGTCTCTAAACTTTTTCACTCGGATCGAATTTTTGTATCGTATAATGACGCGGTGGTTGGAACCACAAGCTCCCAGACGTATCAATGGCGCGAGCACGTATAACCTCGCAGCGACGTGGAAGTTCGTATCTGTGGTTCTGGATGGAGCTAGGG
>JBPCRG010000427.1:0-3358 GCA_050997095.1 Thermomicrobiales bacterium
GGCCTGCCCTGCGCCGGGATCAGCGGGGCGGACGCATCGGTGGGGCGAAACCGGGGACGAATCGTCCGTGGAAACAGGGCTATCAACAGCGACCGGACAGAATCGCTGAACAATAAGAGTGACAGAATCGCTGGACAACAACAGCTTTACCTCGTGGGCATGAACGATGATCAGCCGTGGATGTCCTCGACGGCCTCCTCGGTCGCCTCGTCGTACTCCGCTTTCGCTAGCCCGCTCCCGGTTCCTGCCGCTCCGCGCGTTCGGTCCCCTCGCCTCCACACTCTGGCGTCCGGGGAGGTCGCCTCGCCCTCGTCTTTCGGTGTTTCGCCCCGATTCTTGCCCATCAGCTGTGCCCCTTCTTGCGAGGGAATGGTCGGCGGTAGCGGGGGATGGTCCACGACTACCGCCTGGCCCCGGCGTGGAGGCCGGGGTTGGGCCCAGTGTCGCGCACGGAGATGACCGCTGGGTTGCGGCGGGCGCGCGCGATTCTGTCAGTGCGTTCACCCGGCGTCCCAATCAACCTCCCGCAGCACGAAGCGGAACCTGTCCTCGCCGATGATCCGCACGGGCAGTGTCGTGCCAACGCGACGCTCGACCCGCGCCCCCACGAAGCGGTCGCGCCGCAGCCGGTTGGGGTCCCACGACGGCGTGCGCAGGCGGATGGGGTCGCCGGGCCGCAGGGGCAGCGCGTCGTCGTCCGTCACGTCGCCTCCCGCACCTTCGGCCATCCCCACTGCGGATCGACCCGTTCGATCTCCCACGGCCTGAATGCGTGGCCGCCCGCGTGCACGACGAGGTCGTTTTTGAGGCTGTTTGTCGGATGCACAATGCGCTCGACGCGCTCCACGATGTGGGCGGCGGCGGCCGCGCCCTTCCGGCGAACGCGCGTGCCGGTGCGGAGCGTCGCTGCCTGATGATTGGTCATCGCGGCGTCACTCCTCGGCGTCGCGGGTGAACCGGACGCACCCCGCGCGCGGGTAGTAGCGGGCGCGCCACCCCAGCGCCCGCCAGAGGCGCACGGGCATGTCGCCCGTCCGCGTCCACCACGCAGGATTGCTATAGGCGGACGGCGGCAGCGCCGCGTCGATGAGATCCTCGATCCGGTCGATCGTGAGCACGACGGAGGCGCCTTCCCATCCAGCGAGATAGTCGATGAGCGGCTGGTAGCCGCTGCGGGTCGGCATCCCCTACTCCTTGGTGTCGCGCGCGAAGTGGACGCATCGGTTGCGACGGTCGTAGCGCGCGCTCCAGCCCATCTCCCGCCATCGGCAAACTTGCGCCTCCGCCGTCGAGTGCCAGACTTGCGGAGTAATGGACGCCGTCACCGAGAGCGGCACGCCGATGATCGCCTCGATCTCCGCGAGCGAGAGCGTCACCTCGCGCTCCGTCTGCACGGCGAGGAAATCGAGCAGTGGCTGGTACTTCGTCCGGGGGGTGCGGGTCGGGAGTGTCCAGCGCATTTGCCTACTCCAATCCGAACAGCCGACGCCACCACGGTCGGTGCTGAGGCTCCTGTAATGCCCGCCCCGCTTGCTGAGCGCCCCCAGAATCGACGTTCGGCCTCGAGAGCGTATTCTCCCGATGCTCCCTGCGGTCCCGGAGATGGGCCGTGCCGACTTCCTTCATCCGTCTCGGGAGGTCGTCCCGTCCAGGTGGCGCGCGAGCAGGCCGACGCCGGTCGCCCCGTTCCGCCGCAGGAGCAGCAGGACCTTCATCTGCGGCATCGTCACCCGCAGGCCCATCCACGCACCGCTGCCGTCGCCAGCGATCCAGGAAAGCAGCCGGTGCAAGTAGGCGACGATCTCCGGTGCCTGGGATGGGTTCTCGGGTGCTGCGCGACGCGGCATGGGTCACTCCTTGGACGAGGGGCGCGATCGATCGGCGACGGAGTATGGCCCGTTCGTGCGCAATGAACAAGACAGGGAAAGCGGGTCCGATAATGCCACTCGGGAGGACTTATGTGGAACGATGAGGCGGCGGATAGGGAAGCCAGAAGAGGAGCGCTTGGCGGAGATATAGCCTGTTATCGGCCCCAAACGCTCAGAAAAGGCGGCCACATTTCGGGTGTCAGGTCACCGACGCAGAGCAATAGCATCCCGTGTGGGATGAAGCGGGGGCGGGAGAGAACCTCCTGCCTCCGCAGCCTTTCTTCTCTCCCCATTGGGCGGCACTCAGCCCGTGGCCGGCACCACCGGCGCGTTCGGTGCGCTCGGCACGGGTGGTGCTCCCGGCGCAACCCCCGGCGGCGACGTCACCGTGCCCGGCGCCTTGTCCGGCGCCTTGTCCGGGATCGCCAGCGCATCCGTGAAGACGTCCTCGTCGTGCCGCAGCCCCTGGTCCGTCGGCGCCCCGTTGCGCGTGTCCGCCCAGATCGGGTGCGCCCGGTTATCGACCACCACCAGCCCGCTGTAGTCCCCCAGGAAGCCCGCCTGAAGGCCGTCCGGCGGCGGGAAGGCCGGTGAGACCGCCACCTCGGCGTACGGCGTGGCGAGCTGTCTGCCCCCGGCGAGCATGTAGCGCGACTCCTGCCGCTGCACCCCCGGCTGCCCCGGCGCGAACCCGCCCGTCGGCACGGTCGCCTCGTTCGGCACCCGCCCCGTCTGGTAGTAGCTCACCGCCACATGGTCCCCGCCCCGCCCGTTGTCCCCCGCGCCGTTCGGCACCACGTCGATCGCCGGCTGGTGGCGGTCCTGGTCGGCATTCGGGTTGGGATTGACCGGCGACGGCGCTTCGTGCCAGGTGACGCCACCGTCGGTCGAGGTGGAGGGGTGGATCTCGAACTTCCCGGTGCGGTAGTCCTGCCAGGCGGCGTACAGGTTGCCACCGATCCGGTTGACCGCCAGGCGCGGGAAGTCGTTGGTGCGCACGAAGGCGCCCGGGATGCATTCCTCGGGGCCGCGACCGAAGTCGCACTGCGGCGCGCCGACCACGACATCGGCGCCGACCAGCCGCGGGGCGGACCAGGTCGTGCCGCCGTCCGTGGAGAAGACGGCCAGCTGCTGCGCATTCGGGTTGTCCGCCATCGTGTTGCCGTTGTTGAAGACGACGACGAGGTCGCCGTTCGGGCGGACCACCGGCTGGGAACCCTGGTCGAAGTTGCACGCCTCGGGGTTCGCCTTGGGGTCGAAGGAGTTGCCGAAGCGGCACAGATCGTGGCTGACACCGCTGATCTCCCTCGGGGCCGACCAGGTCACGCCATGGTCCGTCGACTTCGCGAAGTAGATCGGCGAGGAGCAGTACCCCGCGCCCGCCGCGCCGCACGCGGTGTTGAAGACGGTCCAGTTGGCGTAGACGCTATCTCGGAAGGGGCTGGCGGCGAAGGCGTCCGCCGCGATGAACGGCTTGTCGTGGAAGACCT
>JBPCRG010000447.1:0-5433 GCA_050997095.1 Thermomicrobiales bacterium
GGGTTGTGTGAGTCTTTCCACCAGTCCATTCATCAGAGGTTTGGCCCGGTGGAATGGTGGAGCCAGCGCCCTGTGAGATTCCTTTACAAACGGAATAGGCCGCGAGCGCCGCGTACGTCTTTCCTGAGTTGTTGGGGCCGATGAAGATGGTCAGCGGGCGCAGCTGAAAGGATCCGCTGCGGATCGGGCCGAGGTTTTTGATCGTGAAGGTCGCAAAGTCGCCCATCGTTTCGCCCGCCTGAAGAGTCTCGCGTTGGGTAGTCTTCGATCGGCTCGCTCTCGCGGCATCATTCTACGGTGTATCGCGGAGTGGTTGGATGATGGCGTTGGCAGGCAGGGGAGAATGCCCATGACAATCGATGGAATCACCACGCTCACGTTTGACTGCTACGGCACGCTGATCGATTGGGAGGGGGGGCTTGGCTGCTTTCTCTACGATCTCGCGCTGCGGCACGGCGACGAGCGGGCGCCGAACGGCGAGGCGCTGCGCCGGCGTTGGGAGGCGATCCAGTTCGGGGTGATCCAGGAGCCGTTCCGCCTCTACACCGAGGTGCTCGCGGAGAGTCTGCGCCGGTGGTGCGGCGAGCGCGGCTATCCGTGCCAGGGCGAGGATGGCGAGGCGCTCGCCCGCTCGATGCGCTCGTGGCAGCCGTTCCACGAGACGGGGCCCGCCCTGCGGCGGCTTCAGGAGGCGGGGCTGCGGCTGGCGATCATGTCCAACAGCCAGCATTCGCTGATCGCCCACTCGATCAAGCAGATGGGCATCGAGTTCGACCACGTGATCACCGCCGAGGACTGCGGCGTCTACAAGCCCGACGACGCGTTCTTCGCGCAGTCGCTGGCCACGATCGGCGAGGCCCCGGAGCGCATGCTGCACGTCGCCTTCGGCTTCAAGTACGACATCGGGCCCGCCCAGCGCTTCGGCTGGAGGACCGCCTGGATCAACCGCAACGCCGAGCCCCGCCCGGGGTATGAGCACCCCGACCACATCTGGTCCGACCTCTGGGGCTTGGCCGCCTTCGCCGGACGTCCGTACGACGCCGAATGAGTCGAACTTCCTGAATCGGCGATTTCGCCACGCGACACGCCGAATTGTTCACGGCCGACGCCACCTCGAAAGGGACCGACGCATGACGAGCCCCACGACCCGCACCGTCGCACTCCGCTCCGATCTTCAGATCACGGTGGCCGAGGCCGGGGCCGGGCGTCCCGTGTTGATCCTGCACGGCGGCGGCGGTCCGTTCACCGTCGCCGCCATCGCGAACCACCTTGCCGAAACCATGCGCACCGTCACGCCGACCCACCCCGGCTGGAACGGCGCCGCCCGCCCCGACTGGTGCTCCGGCATCGACGACCTCGCCTTGGCATACCTGCACCACCTCGACGACGACGACCTGCGCGACGTCCTCGTGATCGGTTCCTCCATCGGCGGCTGGATCGGCTCCGAGATGGCGGCCGCATCACCGGGCTGATCCTGATCGACGCCGTCGGCGTCGACGTCGTGGGCGAACCCATCCGAGACTTCTTCGCCGTCGACGCGCGCGGGGTCGCCGAATACTCCTTCCACGACGCCGAGCGCTTCTACGTCGACCCGGCCACGATCCCCGCCGAGCAGATCGCCGTGCGGCAGGCCAACATGGCCACGATGCGCGTCGTCGCTGGCGACCCGTACATGCACGACCCGAAACTGCTGCGCCGACTCGGCCGAGTCCAGATCCCCGCCCTCGCCATCTGGGGCGACAGCGACCGCATCGTCACCCCGGCCTACGGGGCCGCATATGCCGCGGCGTTCCCGAACGCCCGATTCGAAATCGTGAAGGATGCCGGACACCTTTCCCAGATCGAACAGCCCGCCGCCACGTTCGCCCTCGTCGACGACTTCGTCAACCGCCGCGAATAGCCGACCCGACGCCCATCCGCGCAGCCATGGACGCGCGGGGCGCCCGAAAGTCTTGACGGCTTGATCGCCTCATCTGGTGAACGCATCGAGCCGCTCCGCGTCGAAAGGATGCGAAGCTTGGAGCCGACGCGGGTTTCTCGGATCAGGCATCCGGCTTTCCGGGAAGGTTCGACGCGTCGAACTCCTGTCGCCAGCGGGCCCATTCGTTGAGCACGTAGAGGATCTCGGCCGCGGCCTCGCGCTCGCTGATGCGATCGGCGAGAAAGTCCCCGGCCGTCTCCAGAAGCACCCGACCACCATCGTACGCGACCGGGGCGTGGTTCATCGGATGATCGGCGGGGGTGACGCGGATCTGCGGATGCGGCTGGATCGTCACGATGTCGATGGACATCGGCGCGCCGGGCTCGCCGTTGAACACGTCGACATGGACGACACCGTGATCCCTGTCGAGGAGAAGGAGCACGTCCATTGCATCTCCCGAGATTCCGTGGCGTCGCGTGAACGGCGTTTCAGTTCCTGAGAAGTATATGTAAATAAGACACAACCGCAATCGAATCCGCATTCAGTTTCGATGGACGTGCCGTTTCAGGCCGGGCGTCTGACGGTGGTGCCATAGCGTCATCCCGCGACGGCGCCGACCCGAGGGTGACGGGCTCTCGGGAGGATGGCAGGAGGAATGAAGCAGTGACCATGCTCCATGCACGACCCGCGCTAAGCGTGATTGCCTGCTGGCTGCTGCTCGGCCCGTTCTCGCCCGCGGTGGCCGGGGCCGAACCCGCAGCCACCCCCGCCGCATCGGCAGCGTCCTGCGGCGCAGGATCGCCCGGCGGGCTGCTGCTCGGCAGGGCGGATAAGTGGAGAGAGATAAGAAGTAAGAGAAAAGGACGTTCAGGACGCTGGGCAGACCTTGTTTCGGCTGAGGAGTTGTGCGGTGCGCACGGCATCCCAACATTCTCCCCAGCCCCCAGCCCCCAGCCCCTAACCCCCAAGCCTCGGCCGTGAGCGCAGCGCCTCGGACGGAAGCGAGACGCGGAAGCTGGTCGCCACGCCGGGGATGGCCTTGATCTCGGCGAGGGCGGCGGCGGGGATCTCGTCGTCGACGTTGCGGACCATCAGCGCCTCGCCGCCGCGGTTGTGCCGCCCCACCTGCATCCCGGCGATGTTCACCCCGTGCAGGCCGAGGATCGTGCCGACCCGCCCGATCACCCCGGGCACGTCGCGGTGGTGGGTGATCAGGACCTCGCCGACCAGCGCGCGGTCGAGCGCGAACCGGTCGACCTCGAAGATCCCGGCGTGCTTGCGGTCCCACGAGACGCGGACGTGGTGCGAACTCTCGCCCAGCGCCTCGAACGAGAAGGACGGCTCCGCCGCGTCGTGCGCGCCCGAGACGACCTTGAACTCGAGCCCGACGTCCGCCGCGACCAGGCGCGCGTTGACCGCCGTCACCCGGCGCGGCGTCCACTGCGTCAGCGCGTCGCAGAGCGCCGCGCTGGCGACGTGCTCGCTGACGTCGGCCGGCACCAACCCGCGCACGATCACGCGCATGCTGCTCGGCAGCTCCGGCTGGAGGACGGCCAGCAGATGGCCCGCCGCGGCCGCGACGCTCGTCAGCCGCTGCAGATCGGGGGCCAGGAGCGAGGCGGGCGGCAGGTTGACCGCGTTCGGCACCGCCTGGCCCGCCAGCGCGGCCATCGTCGTCTCGCTGATCATCTCGCCGACGTTGCGCAGCGCCTCCGAGCTCGACCCGCCCGTGTGCGGCGTCGCGACCACGTTCGGCAATCCGAAGAGAGGGCTGGCTGTGCACGGTTCATGCGGGAAGACCTCCACGCCGGCGCCTGCGATCCTTCCCTCGCCGAGGGCTGCGGCCAGCGCGTCCTGATCGACGACGTCGCCGCGCGCGGCATTGATCACGATCGCGGTCGGCTTGAGCTGCAGCATCCGCTCCGCGTCGAGCATGTGCTTCGTCTCCGGCGTCGAAGGGACGTGGTAGGTCACGACGTCCGACGTCTGGAGCAGGGTTTCGTAGTCGACCGCGGTCACGCCCAGATCGGTGAACCGCTCCAGCGCGACGTAGGGATCGTAGGCGACCACGTTCATCTCGAACGCCTTCAGCCGGGCGGCGACGACCGAGCCGACGCGGCCCAGGCCGACGATCCCGACCGTCCGCCCGGCCAGGTCGATCGGCTTGACCTGCTTGCGCGCCCACTTCCCGCCCTGCGTCGTCTCGTTCGCGAACGGGATCTGCCGCGTGATCGCCAGCAGCAGGGCGATCGTGTGCTCGCCCGCCGAGATGCGGTTGGCGCCGGGCGCGTTGAGCACCAGCACGCCGGCTTTCGTCGCCGCGTCGAGGTCGATGTTGTCGACGCCGACCCCCGCCCGCGCGACCACCCGCAGCCGCGGCCCCGCGGCCAGCACGTCGGCGGTGACCATCGTCTCGGAACGGACGATCAGCGCGTCGGCGTCGCCCAGCACGCCGAGCAGTGCGGGGATGTCCGTGCCGTCGACGTCGACCAGCGTCGCGTGGGCCGAGAGATGCTCCCGCGCGACCGGGTGGATCGCGTCGCTGACGACGATCTTCGGCCGGTCGGCCAGCCCGTGTCCGACCGAGGTCAGGCGCTCGCGGTCGGTCGCGACGATCTCCTTCAATGAGTAGATGATCGACATCAGGCTGTCGACCCGGATGATCTGGGGATGGTCGTCGATCTGAGGCGTGGTCGGCCCCATGATCAGGAAGCAGCCGACGCCCGCCGTCGCGTAGTTGCGGGCGTGGCGGACGCTGTCCTCGACCGCGTAGCGGCACCCGCAGTCGAGCGCGACCGCGGCCTTGTCGTCCGAGTAGTTGATCTGGCATTCGGGGAAGCCGTGGCGGCGCAGCCACGCCCGCGTCATCTCGGCGGCGACGGCCGGCCGGGCGGTCAGGATGCGGACGTGGTCCAGACCGAAAAGCTCGATCACCCGGGCGATGAACTCCTGCGCCTCGGGGGCGGGGACGAGGCCCGCGGCCGGACCGTCGGCGCCGTAGACCCAGTCGCGCACCTCGTGCGGCACGTTCAGCCCGGCGGAGTCGACGAACGCGCTTTCCGGCAGCTCGATGC
This sequence comes from Thermomicrobiales bacterium, assembly GCA_050997095.1. GTDB lineage: Bacteria > Chloroflexota > Chloroflexia > Thermomicrobiales > UBA6265 > JBPCRG01. The sequence continues at coordinate 4,996 of JBPCRG010000447.1, forward strand.
CGAAGCGTTCCCGCGCGGCGATCGCGAGGGGGCGCGGATGCTCGGTCAGGACGCCGTCGAGATCGATCGCGATGCTCAACGCCGACGGGGCGCCCGCCCCTTCCTCGTGATTGGCAGCCTGCACGGGGACTCCCTCGATTCAACCGAAACGACGCGAAACCAAGCGGCAGACGCCTGGATTCCCCCGACCGCCGCCGGGAGCATGCCGAGATGCCCGAAGCTTTGGGAATTGTATGGAGGATCATGCCGCGGGTGCCGCGATGAGCGTAGCATCGGGTCCCGGCGGATTCAACGCTCGGCAGAACCAATTCCCGCCGCCGTCGTAGGGGAGGGTCCCGTGCCCTCCCATGGCCCGCAGGGCCATACCCTCGTTCCAGACGCCGACACCTCGCCTTGGAACGAGACTATCGACCTTCGGTCGATGGGAGGGCACGGGAC
>JBPCRG010000507.1:0-2604 GCA_050997095.1 Thermomicrobiales bacterium
CGGCGTAGGCGTGCCACACGCCTTGCGGCCAGACAAGCGTGATGACCAGCGCCGCGCGGAACACGTCCGCGCCGATGAGGACGCCCTTTCGGCTGAAGCGGTCGATGACGACGCCCGCCAGGGGGCCGAGCAGCAGGATCGGAACGATCTCGGCGGCGACCAGGACGGCCACCGCGGCGCCGCGGCCGGTGATCTGGAAAACGAGCACGACCAGGGCGATGTAAGGCAGCGTGTCGCCGAAGTTCGAGACGAGTTGCGAGAGCCAGAGCGGGAAGTACGAGCGGCCGCGGACGACGCCGGCGTATGAGCGCATGACCGAGCCGAGACGCGCGCCGACGGCCCCCAACCCCGCCGGGCTACCGGGACGTGGAGAGCGCGGCGGCAAGCTTGTCCGGCTGAAATCCGATCACCTGCACGGCCCCGACCACAAGCAGCGGCGTGCCGAAGGAGCCGGTCGCGATCAGTTCCCTCGCGGCGATCTCGTCGCCCGTGACGTTGCGCTCGACGAAGGCGATTCCGCGCCCGGTCAGCCAGTCGCGCACCTTGCGGCTGTCGGCGCAGCCGGTTTGCGTGTAGAGGATGGGCTCCTGTCCGGTCACGGTTTCTGCCCGGCCAGCCGCCGCTCGGCGTCGTCGCGCCGCAGGGCGCCGACGAGCCGCCCGTCGGATGTCGTCACGAGGATGTCCGCGACACTCTTCTCCCGCATCCGCTTCGCGAGCGCGTCAAGCGGTTCGTTCGGCCGCACAGTCGGCGGCCCGGGGTGCATGGCCTCCTCCGCCGTCCGCGCCAGATCGCCGCCGCAGGCGTCGCCGCGAAGAAGACCGAGGACGATGCGCTCGTCGTTGACGACGACGCAGGTCTCCGATCCGGCGGCGTCCATCCGGTCGCGCACGCCGCCGAGCGGGTCGGAGAGGCGGCAGGTCGGCACGTCGGCGCGGGCGACCTGACCGGCTCGCGGCCGGTCGGCGTCAGGGCCGACGCTCGGCAGACCGGCGGCGAGCCAGTCGGCTTTCCCGGCGACGTAGTCGTGGACCTTTGTGAAGCCGAGCGATTCGAGCCGCCACGCGGCCCGTGCACTCAGGTCTCATTGATAGTCCCAACAGTAGACGATGACCGGGCGGTCCCGTTCGAGCATCGCCGTGGACGCCGCGTCGAGCGTCTTCAAGGGAATGCCGACCGCGCCCGGCAGATGCTCGGCGGCGAATTCGTGGGACGGCAGCACCTCGACCAGCTGCGCGCCGTCGGCAAGCATCCGCCGCACGTCGGTCCGGTGAAGGTCGGTCGGCATGGTTCGATCCTTTCGTCAGCGCGTGCGCGTCCGTCGTCGCGCCCATTGTCGGACATCCACGGAGGCGATGCAGGCGTCGTCAATCGTGGGAGTCCGTGATCGCCCGCCGAAGGGACGGGGAGAACCGGCGCCGACCAACCGGTTGGAATCCGGTCACCAGCACCACGCTGCCGAGGATGACGGCGAGGCCGAGGATCATGCCTGCGCGGATGCGTTCGCCAAGGAAGAGACCGCCCCAGAGAATGCCAAAGACGGGCAGGAGGAAGGTGACGCTGGCGGTCGAGACCGCGCCGACGCTCTCGATCAGGCGGAAATAGAGCAGGTAGGCGACGGAGGTGCAGAGCAGCGCCAGCGCGACGACTGCCAACGCCGCGTGGGGCGACGGGCTGAAGTCGGTGCGGCCGGTGGCGGCGACGGGAATCGCGATCGGCGCCAGAAGCAGTGCCGCGCCGATCTGTTGCCCGGTGGCCGACGCCAGCGGAGGCACGCCGACGAGCGCGCGCTTGGCGTAGTTGGTCGCCACGCCGTAGGAGAGCGAGGCCACGAGGCAGGCTGCGACGGAGAGGGCAAAGGCCGTGCTGCGCGGCAATGGACTCCAACCCATCAGCAGGCCGACCCCGACGAAACCGAGGACAAGGCCGCCGATCATGCCGCCGGTCAGCCGTTGCCGACTCCAGACCGCCGCGACCGTCGCCGCGAAGAGCGGGGTGGTGGCGTTGAGGATCGCGGCGAGCGACGCGGTCAAATGCAGTTCGGCGGCGGTGAAAAGCGTGTACGGAATTGCCGCGTTCAGGAGCCCGAGCACGAGAAATGGCCGCCCCAGCGTGCGAAGATCGGGCAGCCGCCGGGTTGCCGCAGCGTAGACGAGCAACGCGCCCCCCGCGATCGCGACCCGCAGAAACGCGACGATCACCGGACCTAGCACAGGCGCGGCGACGCGCATAAAGAGGAACGAGGCGCCCCAGATCGCGGCCAGCGAGATCAACGTGGCCCAATCTTTCGGCTTCACCCTGCACCCTTCCCGATCACTTTCGGCCCCATGTGGTCGAGAACCGGCCGCCTTTCGGCAGCCCGGCGGGAGCCATCCCGGCCACGTAACCGCTTCTTCATCACCTTGAACGCGGCAGCGGCGGACATGTGAGATGTCTGCGCGTCGGCGTCACGGTCAGACCCCCTCGACGATCGTCAGGAAGTTGGCGCGGGAGTTTTGCAGGCGGATCGGCAGGATCGCCTGATAGTCGGGGGACTCATGCCAACTCTTGGCCTGCTCGTAGGTCGGAAATTCGAAGATCCCGATATGCTGCGGGCTCCACTCC
>JBPCRG010000585.1:0-3343 GCA_050997095.1 Thermomicrobiales bacterium
GCGTCACCCGTTCCGTCTGCGCCGCGGCCGGGCTGGCGGCCCAGAGGCCCGCGTTCTGGTCGATCGCGGAGGCGAGCCAATCGCCGGCGAGCGCCGCAGGGGTGACGCCGCCGGTCACGAAGCCGAAGAAGCGGGGGCCGGGCGAGGCGGTGATCCCGCGCTCCGCCCGATTGAACCATTCGTCGACGACGCCCGCTGGATCGGAGCCGCGCTCCGGCAGGGGCTCGTCGAGCGCGGCCGCCATCTCCTCCGGCGACGCCGGATGGCTGACCTGCCTGTCGGCCAGGCCGGCGATGAACCCGCTGGCGAGCCGATGGGCGCTCGCCATGGCCCGCTGGCTGTCGGCGAAGAGGTCGTCCGTGCGTGGCAAGATCGGCTCGGTGGTCAACATCGACGTCATCGCCATCTCCCATGTCTTGTGTTCCATTGAAGAGCCGCGGCAGGCGAGGTCGCGTTCGGGCGGCTGGCGGCGGGCTGTTCGCGATCGGAGCCGCCGGCCGCGCCTCCGACTGGATCGGATGATGAAACCAGGATACAGGGTCTGGCGTCTTATTCTTGACGATGGATCCACGGGCAACGGCAACGGCGCATCGTCGGCGAGAAGACGGGGGGAACGGGTGATGAACGGGATGACTCGGGACATCGTTGGGCAACTCCATTCGCGGCGACGGGCGATCCTTGCGCCGCTCGCGCTGGCCGGGATGCTGGCCGTCGGCGGGGCCGCGCCGGCCCTTGCCCAGACCGCGACGCCGGGGGCCGCGGAGGCCGCGGCGGGCGCCGCGACGACGATCAGCGTGACCGGATTCGGCGAGGCGAGCATCGTCGCGGACGGCGGCATCATGCAGCTGATCATGCACCGGGCCGGCGCCGGCGGGCAGAGCGGGAACGCCAACGCGGGGACGGCGGACGCGGCCGCTCAGCCCCTCCCGCCCACGTCGGGCGAGGTCGCGCCGGTCAGACAGGCGCTGCTGGACGCGGGCATCGACAAGGGGGCGATCCGGGTCGTGCTCCCGCCGGGCAGCCCCTTCTCCGGCGCCTTCGCGGCGGGCGCCGCGGTCGTCAACGCCCAAATCGACGCGGCGCAGCTCAAGGGCGTGGTCAAGCTGCTCCGCCCGGCGCTGAAGGCCGCCGCCGACAACGGCCTGATCGTCGACGCGGTCAACATGGCCTACCTGATCGCCGACTGCGCCGGCGTGGAACGAGCGGCGACGGCGAACGCGGTCGTGGACGGGACGGCGCAGGCGGCGTCGGTCGCGGCGGCGCTGAAGGTGACGCTCGGCCCGCTGACCCAGGTCTCCAAGCAGTCCGTCTACGGCTCGTACGGCGGGCAGTACGGGGGAGGGACCTCGCTCTGCGCCCAGCCGGCGACGCTGGAGAGCGCGAAGACGTCCTATCTGGGAACATTCGACCCGGCCCACGGCGCGGGCATCGACATCTACGCGCAGGTGCTGATGGTCTTCGCGACCGCCTGACGCACCGTGCGACACGATCGGGCGGGTCGGACTGGAACGGGACGGCCACCGACTTGGGTCCGGATGACGAGGGAGGAACCAAGACGAGATTCTTCCTTCGTCAGAATGACAGGTGGGGGGTGTCTCCTCCGCCGTCATCCCGAGGACCGAAGGATCTCGTGGCGGGCGTTCCGACAGGTCGGTTGACGATCGAAAGGGGAGTCTGTCGGTCAAGGAACCGCGGTCGGCCTGTCTCTCCCGGGAGGGGCGCATCGCCAGGCGCCCTTTCCCTACGACTATCGAGAGTACCCGTCCGGATCTGATGCCCGTGGGCCGGATGACGCGCGCAAGATGGCGGTCGCGCTTCAAGATGCTGGCGTCGCCCTGATCGTCTCGGTCGCGACCGCGATCTCGGTCGGGGTGGACTCCGGGGTCGCGGTCTCGGTCGCGGTCGGTTCGGCCGTCGGCGTTCCGGTCGGCTCGGCGGTGGCGCTCGGGGTCTCGGTAGCCGCCGCCGTCGCCGACGGCGAGGCCGCCGCGGACGCCTCGGGAGTTGCGGTCGGGGACGCGGCCGGGGCGGCGGTCGCCGTCGGGGTCGACGCGGGAGTCGGGGTCGCGGTCCGCGCCGTCCGGGCGGCGGTCGTCACGCCGGTGACCGTCAGGTTCAGCTTCGCCTTCCCCTTCGGCCCGTCGCCGTGCACGGTGTCCTTGCCGAGCGGCGCCCAGCTCGGCACGGGGTGCGTGATCGAGGCGGATCCGGAACTGGAGGTCGTGACCGAGCCGACGGTCCGGTAGGCGGAGCCGCTCCACCAGCGGATGAGCACCGTCTCCCCGGCCGCGTAGCCGCGCAGGCTGAACGTGACGGAGGCGCCCCGTGCCGCGGTCGACGGTTTCGCGCTGATGCTGGACGTGACCGTGAACGTCTTGGCCACGCTCCAGGCGCCGCCGGCGGTCCAGGTCACGGTGTGCCTGCCAAGGGTCGCCGAGGGCACGGAGAACGTCCCGCCCGCCGTGCCGTAAAGGTCGGTCTGGACGGTGGACCGGCTCCTGCCGTCGAGGCGGACGGCGACGGGCACGTCGATCGGGAAATAGGCGATCGCGTAGGTGGGCTTGGTCCCGACCTTCCCCTAGACCGGGGCCATGCTCGCGGCGGCCTTGACCGGCGAGGAGCAGGCGCTGGCGACGGGCTGTGTCGTCGTGCCCGAGGAGGTCGTCAGGGTGGAGCGGTAAAAGTCGACTCGATAGAGGCGGGACCCGGTCAGGGTCTGGTCATCGATGTCGAACCAGTCGACAGCCACCGCGACTCGAAAGGTCGGTCCGAGCGGAGCGTTGAGGAGTGTGAAGTTCGTGAAGACCGCAGGGCTGTAGTACCCGGCGAGCGCCGTCGCCACGCTCGATGCGGCGACGATCTTGACGTCGACGCCGTTGGGGAGCACTTCGTAGATCAGCAACTGCAACGTGACGGTCTGCAGGTACCCGGGATAGACGGCGTGATAGAGCGGCGCCTCGTAGATGTTCGGGGTGACCACGTGCAGGTCGACCTTGGCCGTGGAGCCGCTCACCGTGTTGTCGCAGCGGACGGCGGGAGAAGCAAAGGAGTCGAAGGGAGTGAGGTCGCCCGAGTCGCCTTGCGCGTCCACTTCGGTCGCCGCCGCGCCCACGCGACCGTCGGCGGGGGTGTATTGCTCGACGGTCTCCGTCTTGGCGGAGGCGTCGGCCTTGGCGGCGACGCGCCCGGCGGGCATGGCAGACCCCAGGAAGACGAGAAGCGCCAGAAGCATCGAGATCCGTCGGAATCCACCCATCGTCGTCATTTCTCTCCCATCGAGTTGTTCCGCGGTCTCGCGGCCGCACTGGAGATCCGCGCGATTGCGGAGGCCGCTGCGGTCGGG
>JBPCRG010000431.1:0-2631 GCA_050997095.1 Thermomicrobiales bacterium
ACCTCACCGGCAGCGCGTGTTCCCCCAACGGGATACACTGGACATACAACAACTACTCTCAGGCGCTCGGCCCGGTCCGCTTCTTCAGCGCCAATGGTGCAAAAAGCTGGTACTTCCTGACCGTCGATTACACCTACGGCCGCAACGTGCAGCGCGACACGACAGCGATGATCGAGGCGGGCGGGGGCCGGGTGATCGGCGCCTCGCTGCACACCTTCGATACCACGGAGTTCTCGAATTCGCTGCTGGCGGCGCGCAGCTCCAAGGCGGATGCGATCGCGCTCGCGACCACCACCGCCCATGCAGCCAACATAATCAAGCAGGCCGACGAGTTCGGCATCCGCTCCGCGGGCCAGCAGATCGTGCCGCTCAGCATCACGCTGCATGACATCAAGGGTGTCGGCCTAGCCGCCACGCAGGGGATGATCGAGACCGCGCCTTACTACTGGGATCAGACCGACGCGACGCGCACCTTCGCGGAGCGCTACCGCCAGCGCATGGGCCGGATGCCGAACATGATCCAGGCTAGCGCCTACGGTGCCGCCATGCACTACATGAACGCGGGGAAGGCCGCCGGTTCGGATGCGGCATCGGGCGTGCTGGCCAGCATGAAATCCACGCCCATCAACGACTTCATGACGCATAACGGGACGATACGCGCCGATGGCCGCGTGATCCGGGACATGTATATCCTGCAGGTCAAGACCCCGGCGGAGTCGAAGGGGGAGTGGGACTTGCAGAAGGTCGTCGGCACCATCCCCGGACCCGAGGCTTTCCAGGCCGCCGACCCGGCGGTCTGTCCCTTGGTCAAGGCCTGAGCGGGAAGGAGAGCCCTATGCCGCACGCCGAGCATTGCGACGCCGTGGTCGTCGGCGCCGGGTTCGCCGGCCTCTACATGCTCCATCGCCTGCGAAGGATGGGCCTGTCCGCGCGCGGGTTCGAGGCGGGGAGCGACGTGGGCGGCACCTGGTACTGGAACCGCTACCCCGGCGCGCGCTGCGACGTGGAGAGCATGCAGTACTCCTACTCGTTCGACGAGGACCTGCAGCAGGATTGGCGGTGGACCGAGCTGTTCGCCAGCCAGCCGGAGATCCTGCGCTATGCCAACCACGTCGCGGACCGCTTCGACCTGCGCCGCAGCATCCAGTTCGACACCCGCGTCGTCTCGGCCGAGTTCGACGAGGCCACAAAACGCTGGCGGATCGAGACGGACCGGGGCGACCACGTCTCCGCCCGGTTCTGCATCATGGCGACGGGCTGCCTCTCGGCCGGGCGCCTGCCGGAAGTCCCTGGGATCGAGGAGTTCCGCGGTCCGACCTATCACACGGGCGAGTGGCCGCATGAGGGCGTGGACTTCGCCGGGCAGCGGGTCGGCGTGATCGGCACCGGGTCGTCGGCCATCCAGGCGATCCCGGTCATCGCCGAGCAGGCCGGCACGCTGTTCGTGTTCCAGCGCACGCCCAACTACAGCCTGCCGGCCCGCAACGTCCCGCTCACGCCCGACTACGAGGCGAGCTGGAAGACGCGCTATCCCCTGCGCCGAGAGGAGGCGCGCCACACGCGGTCCGGCACGATCTACGATTTCGGCCAGACCTCGGCGCTGGCCGTCCCGCCCGAGGAGCGGGAGCGGGAATACGCGGCGCGGTGGGCGAAAGGCGGCGCGAACTTCATGACCGCCTTCACCGACCTCGCCACCAACGAGGACGCGAACGCCACGGCCGCCGGCTTCGTGCGCGACCGCATCCGCGAGATCGTGCATGACCCGGCGACGGCCGAGAAACTGACCCCGCGCGACTACCCGATCGGCACCAAGCGCATCTGCGTCGATACCGGCTACTTCGAGACGTTCAACCGGCCGAACGTCGAGCTGGTCGATCTCCGCGCCTCGCCGCTCGTCGCGATCACGGCGGCGGGCGTCCGCACGCGGGATGCGGAGTACGGGCTGGACAGCATCGTGTTCGCGACCGGCTTCGACGCGATGACAGGGGCGCTGACCCGCGTCGCCATCACCGGCCGGAACGGGGCGAGCCTGGCCGAGAAGTGGGCGGCGGGGCCGCGCACCTATCTCGGCCTGATGACGGCCGGGTTCCCCAACCTGTTCCTCGTCACCGGGCCGGGCAGCCCGTCGGTGCTGAGCAACATGATCGTCTCGATCGAGCAGCACGTGGACTGGATCGCCGGCTGCCTGGCCGCTCTGCGGGACCGCGGCGCCGACTGCATCGAGGCGGAGGGGGCGGCCGAGGACGCCTGGGTCGAGCACGTCAACGAGGTCGCGCACACGACGCTCTCTCCCCGCGCGAACTCCTGGTACATGGGCGCGAACGTCCAGGGCAAGCCGCGCGTGTTCATGCCGTATATCGGCGGCGTGGGGAATTACCGGCGCAAATGCAGCGAGGTTGCGCGGAGCGGCTACGAGGGCTTCCACGTGAGCGCCACGGCTCCGCGGGTCCCTGCGCTCTCCGAACAGGGCTGAGGGATACGATCATGCAAGCATGGGCCGTGGTCGAGAACGGGGCGCCCCTGGCCAGGATCGAGCGGCCGACGCCGGAGCCCACGGGAACCGAGGTGCTCGTCGAGGTCACGCATTGCGGGGTCTGCCACTCCGACCTGCACTTCTGGGAGGGCCACTAC
>JBPCRG010000096.1:0-5722 GCA_050997095.1 Thermomicrobiales bacterium
GCCGTCCGCCGCGCGCCCTCCCATCCCCTTCGAGCTGCGCGGGGTCGGCAAAAGCAGACCCCGCCATCGCACGAACGACCTCGCCCCCGCCCTCGATCCCGCGCTCCTCGCCGAGCATGGCGAAGGCCTCATCCTGCTCACGGGATGCGCGCAAGGCCAAACAGCCCGCATGATCGACGCAGGACGCTTCAGCGACGCCTGTGGCGTCGTGCAACGCTATGTGGATTGGCTGGGAGCCGAGAACGTCGTCGTCGAGCTCCAGCAGAACCTCGTCTTCGGCGACACCCCGCGCATCAACCATCTCGTCCGCCTCGCCGACCGCCTCGGCCTGCGTTATGCGGCGACCGGCAACGTCCACTACCACGACCGCGAGCGCAGCCGCCTGCAGGATGTGCTGGTCGCCATCCGCAACCGCGCCACCCTCGACGGCAGCCACCGCGAGCGGCGGCCCAACGGGCAGTTCTTCCTGCGCTCCGCCGCGCAGACCGCCGATCTCTTCGCCCGCCATCCGCAGGCGCTCGCCACCACCGTGCTCATCGCCGAGCGGTGCTCCGGCTTCAACCTCGCCACCGACCTCGCCTACACCTTTCCCGACTACCCGACCGCCCCCGGCGAAACCGCCGACGAGCTCCTGGCGCGCGACTGCGGCCGCGAGCTGCTCGCGCGGTATCCGGAGAACCCGGAACGGGCGCAGGCGCGGCTGGGCGAAGAGCTGGCGGTGATCGCCAAGCACAAGCTCGCCGGCTTCTTCCTGCTCTACCGCGACCTGCTCCGGCTCGCCCGCGAGGTCGCGGTCGAAGTGCGCGGAGTGCACACCGCCCGCAGCGCCGCGAACCTGCCGCCGGGGCGTGGGCGCGGCTCGTCGGTCAGCTCGATCGTCTGCTACCTGATCGGGCTCTCCCACGTCGACCCGCTCGCCCACGACCTCTTCTTCGGCCGCTTCCTCAACGAGGAGATGACCTCGGTCCCCGACATCGACCTCGACTTCCCGCGCGAGATCCGGGAGCGGCTGATCGAGCGCGTCCACGAGGTCTACGGCGCCGACCACGTCGCCCTCGTCTGCGCCTTCTCGACCTACCGGCTCCGCAGCGCCGTGCGCGACGTCGGCAAGACGCTCGGCATCCCGCAGGCCGATCTCGACAAGATCGCCAAGCTCAGCGACCGCGGGAGCGCCGGCGCCGTCGACCGGGAGCTGTCGCACATCCCCTCCTACGCGGCCCGGCGCGACGTCCCGCCCTGGTCCCACCTCTCCGAGATCTCCGCCCAGCTCGCGGGGTTCCCCCGCCACGTGACCCAGCATTCGGGCGGGATGATCGTCTCCTCCTCGCCCCTGTGCGACCTCGTCCCGATCCAGCCCGCGGCGATGGAGGGCCGCTTCATCTGCCAGTGGGACAAGGACTCGTGCGACGACGCCCGGATGGTCAAGATCGACTTCCTCGCCCTCGGCATGCTCTCGCTCGTCGAGGAGTGCCTGGAGCTGATCGCCGACGGCGGCAAGGATGCGGTCGACCTCAGCCGCATCGACTTCGCCGACAAACGGATCTTCGACATGATCTGCGCCGGCGACACCATCGGCACGTTCCAGATCGAGAGCCGGGCGCAGATCCAGATGCTGCCCCGGACCCGGCCGCGCAAACTCGAGGACCTCATCGTGCAGGTGGCGATCGTCCGGCCCGGACCGATCATCGGCGGCGCGGTCAAGCCCTACGTCGAGCACCGCCGCCGCGAGCGCACCAGCTTCCTGCCGGTCGAACCCTTCTACGACCATCCCTCGCTGATCCCGGTGCTGCGCGAGACCCACGGCGTGATCCTCTATCAGGAGCAGGTGCTGCAGGTCTCCATGGCGCTCTCGGGCTTCAGCGCCGGCCAGGCGGAGGGGTTGCGCCGCGCGATGACCCGAAAGCGCTCGCAGGAGGCGATGGCGCGGATCTGGGACCAGTTCCGCGACGGCGCGCTCCGGCTCGGCGTGCCGCTCGCCACGGCGGAGGCCGTCTTCGAGAAGCTGCGCGGATTCGCCGCCTACGGCTTCCCGAAAGCCCACGCGGCCGCCTTCGCCGTGCTGGCCTATCAGGCATGCTGGCTCAAATTCCACCACCCGGCCGAGTTCATGTGCGCGCTCCTGAACAACCAGCCGATGGGCTTCTACCCCTCCCACGTCCTGACGAACGACGCCAAGCGGCACGGCATCCGCATCCTCGCCCCCGACGTCAACCTCAGCGGAGTCCGCTGCCGCGTCGAAGGCCCCGCGATCCGGATCGGGCTCGGCTACATCGAGCGCATGGGCGAGCAGGTCGCGCGGCGACTGGTGCTGGAGCGCGCGGCCCGCGGCGCCTACACCTCGCTCGCGGACATGGTCCGGCGGGTCCCCCTCCCGATCGAGGCGGCGGAGAACCTGATCGCGGTCGGCGGATTCGACCGCTTCGGCCTCGGCCGGCGGGAGGCGCTCTGGCAGTTGGGCCTCTTCGTCCCCTCGCGCCGCTTCGGCGCCGCCAAGGCGGAGCCGGAGGGCCGCGGCCGCCAGCTGCCGCTCGCCCTGCCGGTGCGACAGGACACGGTCGAGATGCGGCCGATGGGCGCCTGGGACCAGATGGAGGCGGACTACGACGTGCTCGGCCTCTCGCCGCGCTACCACCCGCTCGGCCTGCTGCGCGCCAACCTGCCGGAGCGCTACGCGACCACGGCCGATCTGGAGCGCCTGCCCGACGGCGTGAACGTGGAGATCGCCGGCCTCGTCGTCTGCCGCCAGCGGCCCGGCACCGCCAAAGGCATCCAATTCCTGCTGCTGGAGGATGAGGTCGGCTTGACCAACATCGTCGCCTATCCCGCGCTCTGCGAGCGGCGGCGGCTCGTCGTCCGCGGCGAACCCTTCGTGGTCATCTCGGGACGGCTCCAGAAAAAGGACGGCACGATCAACGTCGTGGCGACCGACATCGCCCCCCTGGCCGCGGCCCGCCGCCACTACGAGTCCGTTTCCCCCATCCCCGAGGCGCGCCACCTCATCGACGCCGAACTCGTGGAAGATCGCGAACCCGACATGGCCGCGCTCGCCCCGACCTCCCACAATTACCACTGACCTGTTCCGCCACCCCGCCTTTTTCCGTCATCGTGAGCGGTCTGTGCATCGTCCCCGGCATCACTCCCGACGGCGCCGCGCGACCTAGGCTGTCATTCCGGGCGGAGCCCGCAGGCGGAGTCGAGGAATCTCTTCGACCGCAGGGAGAACCGTCGTCGGTTTTGTCGACGACACACGGAAAAGCGGGACCGCCGACGCGCTCCCGCTCATCCACCGCATCTTCGATTCGGCCATGCCGACGACGATGTGAAACCGGAATCAGGCCTTCTTTTTCTTCGCAGGCACCCTGTCGGCGGCATTCTCGTCCGGCTTCTCGCTCTTCTTCGGAGCGGCCTTCTTCTCGGCGGTCGTCGTCTCGTCGCCCGCGGCCTTCGTGCTCATCATCCGGAAGAGCTTCGTGCCGCAGACGGGGCAGGCCCCCTGCATCGCCGGACGGCCGTTCTTCATCGTGACTTCTTCCGGGTCCTTCATCTCGCGCTTTTCCCGGCATTTCACGCAATACGCTTCAACCGCGGCCATTGCTTTCGTCCCCCCGCCTGATGCCGTGCCGCACGCACAGTCCCGCCCTCAACCCGCGCTGGGTTCGCGCCATCCTAACCGACGCGATGTCAAATGACACGAAACCGCCATTCATGGCTGCCCCGCGCGACAACGGGCGGCATCGCGGCAGCCACGCGAGCCGCTCCCTCCGGCGTCATCATGAGCCGGATCGAAGCAACTCCCGTTCTCAAACATCGAGCCTGATCCACCGCGACAGCCGCGACAACCGCGACACCCCGGCAAACGGGCTGCGGCAACGGTAGGCTGGGAAAGCGCGTGAAGCACCGACGAGCATCGGCAAGGAAGGCGCGAACCCGTGACGGCCATCCCCACCCTGACGACGGCGCGGCTGACGCTTCGGCCGTTCGCCGACGCCGACGCCGTGCAGGCGCTGCTCTCGTCGCCGGAGATCGCCGCCACGACCCTCCTCATCCCGCATCCATATTCCGACGGGGCGGCTTCCGCGTGGATCTCCACCCACGGAGACGCGGCCGAGCGGGGTGCGGCCCTGCATTGGGCCATTGCCCGCGCCGACGATCAGACACTGTTGGGGGCCGTCACGTTGCGGATCACGCCCGACCACCGCCGCGGCGAGATCGGCTACTGGCTCGGCGTCCCATTCTGGAATCGCGGCTACGCCACGGAGGCCGCCCGTCGCGTGATCGGCCACGCCTCCGCCGCGCTCGGTCTGATTCGCGTCGAAGGGACCTGCCTGCCCGCAAACCCGGCGTCGGCCCGCGTCATGAAGAACGCGGGGATGAAGCAGGAAGGCGCCCTCCACGGCTACGTCCGGAAGAACGGCCGGTTCGAGGACGTCGACGTCTTCGCCATCGTGTCGACCGACCGCGTCGACCAAGTCTTCTAATAAAGAGCACGCTCGCGTCGGGAGCCCGAACGGCGGAAGAGGTTCGGCGTGGCCGCGCGCCAACCTTCCATGGACCCTGGCGATAATGCCCATGCGGACGGTTCAACCACCAAAGGGGGCCACACCGAACCGGACGCACCGTCGAAGCGGACTCATAGGGAGCCCGCTATGTGTCGTCCCGATCGTTGGAACCGCAGCATTCCTCAAGGACGTCACGGTTGCTTGGAGAGCCGCGACGCCTGAAGAACGAAACAGGTTCCCACGCCGATTGTTCTGGAACGTGGTCGATAAAAACAGAACGGCCGTGGCGACACCGCCACAACCAAACCTTCGCCTCTAATCTTTAGAAGCGGCTGTCAAACCATCAGAAGGTCCACGTTATGGCGGAAGCGACGGGGGTCGCGACCGCGAGCTAGAGCTATTCACGCCCCATCGCGTCTCGGTACCCGACCTCCGTTCCCAACACCACCAGAAAGTTTGCGGTTCGGGACTCCGGTACGCGCGGCGATATCGGAAGCTAGCACCTGGTGAAGGGTCAGCAATACGCGCACTGGCCGGGAGCAAAAGCCTCCGCTCCCTGGCCGCCGACTTCGGGGTCAGTCACGAGACGGTTCGCCTGGTTCTCCGGACCATGGTGCCGACGTCCGCTGCTGACAGTGCAGAGAACGAGAGCAATGGATAACGGATTTTCGACCGTGATGGTCATCCGTTCCTATTTGCACTTACGTCCAGTGGGCGAAAGTCACCGGTCCAAAGCGGACGCCAGCGATGCGAAAAGCGGCGTGCGGGCGTCTCATCGCAGACACTGGCTACTGCACATTGATCCCTTGCCCATCGTCTAGCCATTGTGCCTTGACAGTCTCGGTCAGGTCGGGAGAGGCGCTCTGGAGCCCGCCAACGACCTGCATGCACGTGTACCGTCCCCGCAGCGACTTGCTCAGCAGACGGCGGCGGTAGGATGCTCAAACCGTTTCCAGGCGTTGTGCTGCCTCCTTCCGCTCGCTTGATGGTGCGGCTCGCCGTCGGGAACAACGCCAGCTCACGCCACCCGGTCCCTAAAGTCTCCTGGCTCCTTTATGAAGCAATCCGGCTTCGCGATTCTGATTCCAGGGGTACCCTAAGAGGCTATCCAGAAAGTAGGCGGGCATGGCGGAGCTTGCGGTAGATGATCAGGACGGCGGCCAGTTGGACGAAGCCGAGGTAATGGCTGCCTCGTTTCTCCCACCGCGTCAGCAGTCGGCGGA
>JBPCRG010000179.1:0-8808 GCA_050997095.1 Thermomicrobiales bacterium
GGATCAGCAGGAACTGGACGACGGCCTCCTCGCCCGCGTGCTCGGGCGGCAGGCGGTTCCAGAAGCCGAAGCCGCCGACGCCGAGCAGCTTGGCTCGGTCGTAGAGCACGTTGGCCCTCCCGCCCCACCCAGGCGACCTTGTGGCGGACGGTGCCGTCCCCTTCGACGAGCCGGTCCTCCAGTGCAGGTGATTGGCCGCGTTGTTGACGAACTGGCGCTCCCATGGGACCGCCCCGGGGGAGAATGGCTCCGGCATGACGGGCCCCTGCCAGACCTCGATCCCGTGCTGGTGCGGGCGCACGTCGTCGAGGTGGGGAAGGCCGGCGGCCGCCGCCCCGACGATGCCGCATCCCTCCCCGTGCAGCGTCGTCAGCATCCGCCCGAGCACGGGGGGTCGAGCAGGACGTCGTCGTCGAGGTGGTGGACGAAGGGCGCCCGGCTCCGGCGGAGCAGGAAGTCGCGCTGCTCGGCGAGACCCCGCCGCGGCAGGTGGCGGTGCACGCCGGGGGACATCGGGGACGAGGCGCATTGCCGGTCGCTGGTGGACCGGGCGGTGGCGGAGTTGGGCCGGCTCGACATCCTGGTCAACAACGCGGCCTACCAGATGTTTCGGGACGGGATCGCGCAGATTCCGGACGGAGAGTGGGAGCACACCTTCCGGGCGAACATCTTCGCGATGCACTTCTTGTGCAACGCGGCCTGGCCGCACCTGCCGCCGGGCGGCGCGGTCATCAACACGGCATCCATCCAGGCCTACCAGCCGACCCCGCAGTTCCTGCCCTACGCCAGCACCAAGGGCGCCATCGTCACCTTCTCCAAGGCGTTGGCGGAGGAAGGGGCGGAGCGCGGAATCCGGGTCAACGTGGTGGCGCCCGGTCAGGTGTGGACCCCGCTCATCCCGGCGACCATGCCGGAGGAGAAGGCGCGGCAGTTCGGGCAGGATTCTCCGCTCGGCCGCCCCGCCCAGCCGGCGGAACTCGCCCCGATCTTCGTCTTCCCCGCGTCGGCCGACGCAAGCTACGTCACCGGCGAGGTCGTCGGCGTCACCGGCAGCAAGCCGCTGCCCTAGCAGGCTGCTGAAGAAGCCGATTTCGACACGCCGTGCACGCGCGCCCGTCGTCGGGTGGCTGCCCACGCAGGTCGCCGGTCGTTGGGATGCCGAGGAATCGTGGTCGGCGGGCGAGGGGCGACCCGCGGATTGCGTCGTTCCCGGGCCATCGCTTGTCTCTCCGCCACGCGACCATCGCCTCTGCCCTATCTTATAGGCGTAAGGATCGGCGAGGGCGAGGAGAGGCCCCCCTTTTTCAGCAGCCTGCTAGAGTGTGTTCTGGACTCTGCTGAAGGCATCGGCGCGGAAATGCCGAAGTCGCGAGGGATATCTCGCGAATGCGTCGATGCTTGTCACCGGCCAGCGACCTTCCGAAGATCGGCCGACCCGAATCGGTTTGCTCGAGAGTGCCGAGGCACTCGGCACCCTCGCAAAGTTCTGCGGTGTCGTCCCAAATCCACAACACGCTCTGGTCATCGCCTTCGTGGGCGGTCGTCGGCGGGGTCGCGCGCGCTACCCGAGCGCCCGGTTGCACGAGTGGCTGGAGGAAGATGAGCCGATCCAGGGCCACCCGCGCGACCCGTACCACCGGTTCGACTGCCGCCGGACCTCGGAGCACGTCGTGGTCAAGGTCGGCGGGCAGACCGTGGCCGAGACGGACCGCGCGGTCAAGCTGTTCGAGACCTCGATCCCGCCCCGCGCCACTCCATTCCCCGGGAGGACGTGTCGGGCGGACTGGAGCCGTCCGGGCGGCGCGACTACTGCCCCTACAAGGGGGGAGCCGCGCACTTCCACGTCACGGGCGGAGACACGACGGTCGCGGACGGGGCATGGGTCCTGCCGGAGCCGCTCGGGGAGGCCGACGCCGTCGCCGGCCACCTGAGCTTCTGGGGCGAGGGCACGGAGGTCACCGCGGACGGCGAGGCCGTGCCGGTCTGACGACGGGAGCAGTCGGGCTGCGTCGGGGAGCCAGATGGCTCCTCGTCTCGGTTTCGAGTCGCCTTCAGCCGGGTCGACGGTGGGCGCATAGGCGTGTGGAGGTCGTGGGCCCGCACGACGACAAGGTCGTTCCCCGTCCTCTTCTTCCGACGCACCGGTAGCCGCCGCCAGCGGTTCATGTAGAAGTGGGTTCGCTTCATAACCTGGACGCCGTTCTGATCCTCCACCGCACAATCCGTCACGAACGCTCGCTTTCCGGCGTCGACGAAGCTCTCGTCGGCGACCCGGATGGCGTCCGCCAGCGACGCGGCCGCGGTCAAAAGCGCCCTCGCTCACGGTCTCCTTGCCGCAGGGACGTCGGCGCGACGCACAGGGAGGGCAGGGGGGCAGCCGATGCGCCGGAAGACGAAGAGGTGGATGAGGGCGGCGCAGAGCGCGACCGCACCCCAGCCGAGGTTCAGAGCCGGTTGCAGAACGTTCGGCGCGGCGACGCCTGTCCAACCGCGCTTCCAGATCTGCTCGATCCAGGCGTCGTTGGCGATGTTGCCGACGCCGTAGGCCAGCATGAGCGAGAGGTATGCGGCGAACACGGTGCGCCGGCGTCCCGGAGGGAACCGGCCCAGCACTCTGGAGAGCAGCAACGCGGTCGCGGCAAGGTAGAGGCCGTCGGCCCCATGGTGGTGGCCGAGGTGGACCGCCGCCTCGGATTCGCCCGCCGGCACGCGTTGGGAGAGAAAGATCGCACCGAGGCCGGGAATGCGGCCGATGTACACCCCGGCCTCCGCGAAGAGCCAGGACAGCCGCGAGCGCGACTCGGTGTCGATCGCCCGATGCGAACGCGCTCACGCGCCCGCGACCGGTGGCCCGGACCAGCAGCGCCGTCACTCCGGCGAGCACGGTCACGCCGAGCGCCGGGAGCGCGTTGATCCACCGGGCGTCGAGGCGGTCTTGGCTGACGACGCCCGGCTTGGCGACGATCAGACACAATCCCGCCGCCGCGATCGACGCCGCCGTCAGGAGCCGCCGCGATCGCGGCGCAAGCGAGCCGCTTCGCTGAATCCGCGCGCCGAGGACGAAGGCGATCGCCACGGCCACGAGCCCGATCGGGAAGTTGAGCAAGATGAGCGCTCGGCTCGCGCCGCCGGCGAATCCGTGGCGATTGACGTTGTAGAGCTCGCGGGGCGGGACCCGCGCATAGGTCGCGAACACGATCGCGGTCAAGATCGCGAAAGCGAGCCAGACGGTCACCACTTCGTGCAGGCCAGGTTCGAGGTCGTCATGCGCGGGGCGGCGGCTTCCCCCGGCCGCCTCGGGGACGGGACTGGAAATGAGGTCCGGTGAGGTCATGGGCGACGCTCCTTGTCTGGGACCGGTTGACGCGTGCCGCCTGAATCCAGCTCGGTTTTTGCGATCCTGCAGGCGCCGTGTCTTTTGCCCTTGGCGGGCGGTTCCGGCCGTTCCGGGTCCGGGAATGAAGCCATGCGGAGGCAGCCGCGAAAGAGGAAACGGGCCGCCCGCGGGAAACGGCCGACAGGCGCCGCGCCCGTTTGATTGTCGATCGCGGGAATACTCGGGGCCATCCGCAAACATGCGTATTTCATGGATGGGCGCGCGGGCCGAGCTTGTGCATCGGAGGCGACCTTGGACTGCATGACGACGACGACAGTCGGCTTTGGCGGCATTCACGCGAGCAATCTGCTTGACGCGGGGAATGCTGCTGCCTATGATCCGAGGCATCGACGTTCGTCCGAACCGCAGTGCGAGGTCATGGCGCGTCATCGTCGGGAAGAGATCGGGGCGCGGCGGACGAAGCCGGGTCTCGTCATCCGACGACGCGGGAGCGGTTGCCTTGGATTCCATTCGCGAGCGCCTGCCGGCGGGCCTGCCCTTGGCGCTGACGTCGCTTCTCGGCCGGGACGGCGAACTGGCGGCGATCGACGGGCTGCTCCGAAGTTCCGATGTCCGCTTGGTGACCGTGACCGGACCGGGGGGCGTCGGCAAGACTCGGCTGGCCATCGCCGGCGCGTCGAGCCTGGCCGATGCGTTCGATGAGACGGCGTTCGTGTCGCTTGCCCCGCTCCGGGACGCCTCGCTGGTTGTTCCGGCCATCGCGCAGGCGCTTGGCGTTGCGGAGGACGCCGCGCTCACCCCGGGCAAGGCGGTCGCCGCGCGGCTTGGCGCGGCGACCGTGCTCCTCGTCCTCGACAACTTGGAGCACCTTCCGGGCGCCGCGCCGCAAATCGCGGAGCTGTTGGCGGCGAGTCCCGGGCTGAAAGTGTTGGCGACAAGCCGGTCGACGCTCCAGATACGGGGAGAATGCGTCCATCCGCTGCCCCCTTTGCCGCTCCCGACCGCGTCTCAGGCGACGGACGCCGCGGGGCTCGCCGCCAATCCCGCCGTCGCGCTGTTCACCGAGCGCGCGCATCAGGTCGATCCTTCGTTTGTCCGGACAGCGGAGAACGCGCCGATCATCACCGCGATCTGCAGCCGGCTCGACGGGCTGCCGCTCGCGATCGAGCTTGCCGCCGCGCGGGTCAGGCTGCTTTCTCCGAGCGTGCTGCTCTCCCGCCTGGATCGCCGGCTGGCGCTCCTGACGGAAGGCCCGCGCGATCTTCCCGACCGATTGCGCACGCTCCACGCGGCCATCGCCTGGAGCTACGATCTCCTGACCCCGGCCGAGCAGCGCCTTTTCACCCGTCTCGCCGCGTTTGTCGGCGGCGCGAGCCTGCGCGCGGTGGAGAGCACCGTCGAGGGAGGCGAGGCGTTCGCGATCGACGAACTCACCGCGCTGGTGAACAGCAGCTTGATGCAACGCGTCGCCGACGGCGGTGACGAACCCCGGTTCACGATGCTTGAGACCATCCGCGAGTTCGGCTTGAGCGCGCTCGCCGATCGCGGCGAGACCGAATCCGCAAACGACCGGCATGCCGACTTCTGCCTTTCGTTGGCGGAGGCGGCGCTCCCGCATCTGGGCGCCGGGGGGCGGGAGGCCTGGCTCGCCCGATTGGATCAGGAGCACGACAACATCCGGGCCGCGCTCGCCTGGCTCGTCCAGCGGGCGGAGACGGCCCGCGCGCTGAGGCTGACCGGATCGCTCTGGCAGTTCTGGTGGTGGCGCTCCCATCTCACCGAAGGCCGCCGGTGGGTGGAGGCCGCGCTTGCCTTGCCCGGGGCCGAGACGCCGTCGACGGCCCGCGCGCTCACCCTGACCGGAGCCGGCGCCCTGTCCGAGACCCTTGGCGACTATCCGATGGCGGACGAACGGCATGGCGAGGCCTTGGCGGTGTGGCAAGACCTGGGCAACGTTCGGGGGCGGGCGACGACCCTGATCTTCCGCTGGCTGCTCGCGTTCAACGATGAGAATCAGGAGCGGATGACCGAGCTGGCGACCGAGAGCCTCGACGTGTTCCGTCTCCTCGGCGACGATTGGGGTGCGGCGATGTCGCTCATGGAGCTCGGTGTCGGCGCGATGCGGCGAGGAGACGGGGACGCGGCGATCGCCTGGGAGGAGCACAAGGCCTCCTGCTTTTTCGCCAGCAGGGCGACGGTTGGGGGGCCGCCCTTTGCCTGGGCGCGCTCGGCAATGTCTATGTGGATCGTGGAGACCTGCAAAACGCCTCCCGGTTCCTGCGCGAAAGCCTCGACGGACTCTCGCTCATCGATGACCGGTGGGGCATCGCCACGATCTTGCCGGCGGCCGCGCGCCTGGCCATGGCGCGCGGCGATTTCGGGCGCGCGGTGCGCATCTCGGCGGCCTCGGCCATGTTGCACGAGACGCTCGGCGCGCCGTTGAAGGCGCCGTTTCGTCCGGTGTTCGAGCGCAACCTGGCGCAGGCTCGGGCCATGATGGGCGAAGCGGCATTCCTGGAGGCGTGGGTCGCCGGCCGCTCCTCGACGCCCGTCGAGATCGTCGAGTCGGCCATCGCGACGGACGCTCGCCCGGCGGGTCCGGCCGGTTCGGATCTTCTCTCGGCGCGGGAGCTCGAAGTGCTGCAGCTCGTGGCGAGGCACCGGACCAATTCCCAGATCGCCGAGGTGCTGTTCATCAGCTTCCGGACGGTCGACCGGCACGTCGACCACATCCGTGACAAGCTCGGCGTCGGCACCCGCCACGAGGCGGTCGAGGCCGCCCGCAGTCTGGGCCTGATCTAACGGGCCTCCCGCCGGGTCACGCCCGACTCCGGTTTCCGGAAGACCTTTGCATAGAGAAAGAGATAGGTCGCCAGGACGCAATGGAACGCGATCGGGATCGTCTGCCCGAACCAGCGGCGATCGGGATGGCGCCGCATGGAGAGCCCGTAGCGGAAGACCATCGATCCGAAGTAGACGAGGCTGACGAGACGCATTCCCCGACCGAGGCGGGGCCGGGAGGCGACGAGGAGCCCGCGGCCTTGGCAACTCTGGATGTCGACCGCAATCTGCACCCCGAGAATGGCGCCCTGCGCGGCGAGCAGGGCAGGGTAGGGCAGCAGTCCCGACTGCCATTGCTCCATCGGCGGAAGAAAGCGGAGGCGACGCCGGGAGACGCACAACTGGGCGACAACGCGGAGGAAAAAGAGCGAGCTCAGCAGGATCATCAAAGCCGGTTCCGGTTCCGGTCCCGCATCCTCGCTCCCGAGGGAATTGCGAAACGTCGGCATCCTCATCGTGGCCATCCTTCCTGAGCCGCCGCCGACCTGGAGCGGCCGGCAACGGCGAATCCGGGGATTGGCCGTCCGGGTGCGAAGTGAGCAGAAAACCGCGGGCGCAAGCCTCGATGCTCGGGGCGATCCCCGCCCGCGGGATCCCTCCTCCTGTCGCCGGCCGCGCTCAAAGGACATCGGCGAAGAGCGCGCGACAGTGCCAATACCAGTCGCCTTGGAAGCGCTCGTCGGGGTCGTGCCGTCGCTTGCGGCGAAGAAACTCGGCGAACATCGGATGGCTCGACTCGATCTGCACGCGCGTCGCGCACCGGTGATAGGTCAGGTAATAGCTGCCGTCCCGGGCGATCGCGAGATCGATCAGCCGGCGGAAGGCGTCCGCCGCGCGTGCGATCCCGGCCGGAGCGTGGTCGGTGTGGATGTTGAAGATGACGCAGGCGTACGGCTGGCGCGCCCAGGCGAGAAAGCTCTCGTCGTCCCGCTCGATCAAGCGGACCGTTCCATAGACCACATCGACGTCGTTGGCGAGGAAGTCGGACCGGGCGTCCGCGAAGAACTGGGGCAGGGCGGCGCGCGGGACGTAGATCTCGGTGATCACCTCGCTGCCGGCGACCGTCGCGCCGAGCTTCGCGTCGAGCTCCACATGGTAGCCGTCGAGATATTCCGCAAGTTGATGGGTGTCCGACCAGTAGAGCTGGCCTGACGTCGCCAGGTAGTGCGCGGTGTAGAGGTCGACGGCGCGACGCTTGTCGACGTGGGCGAGGTGAAGCAGACTCCGCCAGTCGTCGGTCGAGAGCGCGCGCTGTCCGGCGGGCATCGGCGTGGATGGATCCACGGGGCGGTAGCAGGAAAAGACTCCGTGTCGCAGGAAGTCTTCGTCGCCCGGGTCGATCGAGAACTGAAAGTCCCCATAGATGAAGCCATCCGCGATCCTGGAGTCGAACGCCGGCATCAGCTCGGCGACATCGAGGATCTTGACCACGCGCTCGATTTTCTGACGCCTGGCGAGCCGCAGCTGGACGGTGAGGATGACGCCGAAGAGACCGTAGCCGCCGATCGCGAGCCGGAAAAGCTCGGCGTTCTCGCCGCGGCTGCACCGGCGGACGGTCCCATCCGCGCCCGCGATGGTGAACGAGACGACGTCGCCGATGATCGGACGCAATGTCAGGCCGCGGCCGTGGACGTTGGAGGAGACCGCTCCGCCGAGGCTCAGGCGATCGGCGCCGGTCTGCTTCTGGATGATGCCCCACTGTTCAGGATGTCCTTCCTGCACGGTGCGGAGCGCTTCGATCAATTCGGGCCACTGGATTCCCGCCTCGGCCTCGACCTCGCCGCGATCCGGATCGAACGCGACGATCCGGTTCATCACCGACATGTCGATCAGGATCGTGCCGGCGCCGAACTGCTGGCCGCCCATCGAATTGCGGCCGCCCGCGACGCTGACCGCGCGGCCCTCACGCCGGGCCTGCCGAACCACGGCCGCCGCCGCCGCCGCCGAGTCGGGTCGCGCGACGCGATGGACGAAGGTTGGATGCAGCTTGCCGTGGATGTCGGTGACCAGCACCTCGCCTGTCGCGGCACTCGCCGATTGCGTCAAGGTCATCGTCGTTCCTCCTTCACGGTGTCGTTTCCGTCTTCCCAATCACGTCGGCGACGCCTCGGATCCCCGAGGTCGTCTCTCACGGCGGGCGATCGGCCGCGTGCGGTTTCTTCTGGATCTGCCTGGAGATCCAGATCGCCCCGTCGCTCCCGATCAGATTGGCGACATGCTGACGGACCTGGTCGATCTCGGGGGAGGTTCCGCGCAGGATGTGGTGGTGCGTGGTGCGGAGATGGCGGTCCCATCCGCCGAGATCGGCCACGTAGCATCGATCGGCGGGCAAGAATGACGTGGCCGCGACGCCCTTTCCCAGCGAGACGGTGCGAACCCAGACCGGGAGCACGACCTGGCCGGTGATCCGATTGCCGTTGACGACGTAGTCGCGGCTGTTTTCCACGCTCGCGACGTCGACCTTCAGGAGCGCCTCGCGCAGCCGCAGCGTGAGGGCGTCCGCCTGCCGGAGGTCGCGCAGGACGAGGCTTCGCCCGAAGCGGATGTGGAAGCGCTGCAGCACGTGACGGACGCCGAACGCCGGCGTGAGCAGGCCCAACGGGGAGATGCCGCCGACAGGACTGCTGATC